>NZ_MPPI01000017.1 GCF_001895925.1 Phormidesmis priestleyi ULC007
AAATCCCCCAATTCTGGGGGACTTCAAGCCCAGAATTTAGGTTCAAAGTCCCCCAATTTTGGGGGATTTAGGGGGCAGCCCGGATTGGCAACCGTAGCGAAAAGCTTCATCGAATTCACGTCACATTAAGCGAGACGATCGAGATAAATCACTATGACAGAAGCTCCCGCAAAAACTACAGAAGTCTCTTCTAGCAACTCTTTAGAGCGATATTTAGGCAACGCCATTCGAGATCTGCGGCAGAAACATGGGTTGACGATCGCTGAAGTCGCTGAACAGGTGAGCATCTCTCGCGGGATGTTGTCAAAAATCGAAAACGCCCAAACTGCGACTAGTTTAGAGACGATCGGGAAGTTAGCGAGTGCATTAGGCGTGTCTCTCTCGACGCTATTTCGCAACTACAATATGCCAGCAGGCGGCGCACAGTTGGTTAAACAAGGCGACGGTATGGAGGTGGTGAGACGCGGGACGAAATGCGGACATACCTATCATTTGCTGGCATACGATCAGGGCCCGACGAAGTTGTTTGAGCCGTTTTTGATCACAATGGATGATGCGTCTGAGGTCTTCCCCACATTTGAGCATCCCGGCATCGAATTTATCTATCTGCTGCAAGGCAAGCTGGAATATCGCCACGGAATCCACACTTATTTGTTAGAGCCAGGAGATTCTTTGAGCTTTCGGGGTGAAGTTCCTCACGGCCCTGAAAAGCTGATTGAGTTACCGATTCGATTTCTGGCGATTATTCACTATGCGGTGCCAACTGGCGATCGTTAGAATGTGGCGTTGCTGAATAGAGAATAACCTGGGTAGGGGCAATCCCCCCGTGGTTGCCCTCCATATGTCAGGGGTAGGCACGGGGGCACTACCTCTACAATCAACCGAAAATTTACAGCAGAAAGTATTTTGGGTGGGACGATCGATGACGACTCTATTGATGAAGAGTGAGAATCGCTAAAATTCAGGTGGATTGTAATTGTAAAAGCAGAGTTTCCGTCTCAGTCACGCTTGCGTGTGCCGAAGGCATCGCTGCGTTTCAGTCGGCTTGTGCCCCCTAAATCCCCCAATTTTGGGGGACTTTGACCCTGAGAAATGGTTTGAACGCTGACCCTCTTTCTGGCTCAAAGTCCCCCAGAATGGGGGATTTAGGGGGCAAACAATTTCGGCAATGACGGATTGATCAACGCGTGTATGCACGATCGCTCCTGCGGGAGAGGGCTAGGGTGAGGGCGAGTTCTTCTACACTTCACACCCCAAACTTTAGTCTCTCACCGTCACCATGCGGTCTTCAATGTCTGCCCAAGTTGTAGGCGACACTCGCACGGCGGCTTGTCTGCACCGCACCATCAGCCAACTTGCATAGAAATAGTTATCTAAAGCTTCAGTTTCTGCTTCAGATAAATCGACTAATTCTAAATTTAGATTGAGGGCGTTGCACCAGGTTTGCAGAACTTTGTTGTGAAAGGCTCGGCAGAATTCGATAGGTTGATTGTTTCTGGAAATCTTAGTTTTCAGAGCTTCTAGTCGAGCAATCAACACAACAAAGTTTACAGATTTAAAGATTTTTGTTTTTTCAAAGGTGTAAGCGAGGGAGAGGGCGCGGGAGAGGGACTGGACGAGAACATGGTTGAGGTCGGGGTTGAGGTCAAGGTTGACAGCGAGGGCGATGGGAAAGTCGAGGATGTGGGCAAGGGCATGGGCGTAAGCGTTAGCGAGGGCGCGATCGGGATCGAGGTCGAGGTGGAGAAAGATCGCTGCCGCCCGTTTAGCCGCAGGTTTATAGTTTCCTGCTGATCCTGCTGTTGCTTGGTCAGCCCACATGACCAAAGCTTTTAATTTTGGGGTGTTGAGGTAGGTCTGAGCTTTTTTCTCCATCAGCAACAGCAGTTCATCGGCTCCGCCGCGCATCAGCCCCGCCACCAAAATAAAAACTTCCTTCCAACGGCGATCGGTCAGGTGTTCTGTCACCAGTTTCTCAATCTGTCGCTGGTCATCAATGTGTTGCGCGGTCAAATATTCTTGCAGCGTCAAATGCGAAAACGAATAAATCCCGTCTGCCCGTTCTACCAAGATGCCGTGCTGCACTTCAATGCTACGCAACACTTTTAATCCATCTACGCCCTTCTCATCCGGCAAGATTTCTTTTAACAGTTGCTCAATTTGGTCGGCAATTTCGCGACGGGTCGAGAACAATCGATTTTGCTGAAAGCTATCATGGGCGATTTCTGCCAGCATCATCTCTTTGCGTTTGGTGTCTAGCCCTTTATAGAGGTCGTCTTGCGGAATGCCCTTCTCGGCTGCCCATTCTTCGAGCAACACTCGCAGCGCCCGCTCATACAGCGTCGATCGATTCGTGGGAAACTTGCGCGATCGCTCATACAACAAACAAACCAACGTCAGCAGCAACGGCGTTTGCGTCAGTTCTTTAGCCGCCGTGTGGTCTTTACTATTTAACTTTTTCCAGCAATCCTCAGCGATGTCAGGTTCTCGACGAAACCAGTTATCAATAAACTGTTTGATCTGAGCATCATCAAAATCTGCCATCGCCACATCGGTAAACAGCCGAAAGTTATGACGGTAAGCCGCAACTCGACACGATGCAATGTAGCGGTTTTGCTTGTGAGCATCGACAAAGTTTTGAATCTGGCTGATCGCTTCATTCATGCGATCGGTCGCCACTTCATCTAAGCCATCGAGCAAGACTAAAAGCTTGCCTTGCTGCAAAAGTCTCTGCGTCGATTCTTCGGGCGACGGGAAGCCACAGATCCGAAACTCTTCGGCGATGGTTTTCTCAATGTTGATCTCCCCTTTATTAAACACTTTCAGGTCAACAAACACCGGGATATAACCCGGCTGATAAGCTCCTTTGTTTCCTTTCAGCGCTTCTAAACCCATGCGCCGCAAAAAGGTCGATTTCCCGGCTCCGGGCCCGCCCAACACCATCAAATATTGCTTTGCATTCGCGACCTTTAGCCCTTCTTGCTTGGGGCAATCTTTTCCCTGAAAGCTGCGACCTTCTGAGAGTCGATAGGTTTCTTCGAGCGCCTCCACCGATTCAAATCGTTGCAAGGCTCGATCGTCTAAAAACTGCACGGCAGCATACACACTCTCCAGCGTCACAGGTTCCCGCATCCCCAACACTTTGAGAATGCCGTGACGCTTCTCATAATTCTCGACATATTTCTGAGAGGCTTGAAAGACTAGATTTTGGGTTGCTTTGTCTACTGTTCTGCCAAGCATCCCCGCGACTTTACCGCCCCCTTCCCACACTGTTTTGAGAACAATTTTGCCGATTTCTAGAGCAATTCCGGTAGAAATGGGGTCGAGAGTCATCGCAATATCCAAAAGCACTTAGAGAAGCACCACTAGCCTACTCTAGAGAAAAGGCAAGCGACCAAATTAACCCGCTTTTCGAGTTCAAAGCTCGATCGTTTGAGTTCCAAGCTCCAAGTTCCGAGGTTAACGCTCGATCGTTCCTATTTTCATCTGCAAGTTCCGAGATTAACGCTCGATCGTGGATCAAATAACCTGTCAATCTTGTCATCAAATCTCTTGATTCGTCATGGCTGAGATCTTCGCCCCCTAAATCCCCCAGAATGGGGGATTTAGGGGGCACAAGCCGACTCAAACGGAGCCATCCACGAATTGATATCCACTCTAGTTGAGTCCGAGAAGTTGCACCTTAATAAATCCACGTTCCTCGATCGTTCGAGTTCCAAACCCAACAATTCACGCCTACATCAGCAATGCTCACTCGAAGTCTGTCAAAAGGAAGAAGCCTAACGATTCGCACCCGTAGTAATCTATTCACCACAATATATGTTAGGGTGACTTTTTTGTTTCTTCAATTCGACTTAGTGATGTGAGAGACTCCTCTCACGATCGCTCCCTAGCTCAACTTTTCATTTACCAGGCTGGAGACTCATGAGTGGCGAAGAGATTAATCGAAATTCAATTAGTCGTTCTCCGATCGTAGACACAATTCCTCTACACGACTCCAGTCATCCAGAAAAACCGCGTCCTCCTCGCTGGCGGCGATTTCTAATTCCGGCACTGATTGCGATGGCACTGTTGGGCGGAGTCAGTTGGCTTGTGTTTAGTCGGATCATTTTGCCGATGATGATGGCGAGTCAGATGAAAACACCCCCGACTCCTGTCCCGCTTTCCAACCCCAAAACCGCCACGATCGCAGACAGTTCTGACTATGCGGCTAGTTTAGATTCGCGTCAGTCAATCACGCTGCAACCGCGCGTGTCTGGACAGGTGTCTGCCATTTATGTCAAAGCAGGCGATCGCGTCACCGCAGGTCAGCCGCTGCTGCAAATTGATGCCGCCGGGCCTCGTGCCCAAGTTGCCAGCCGCGTTGCCGCCGCCCAAAGTGCCAATGCCGATATTGCGTCGGCTCAGGCAGATGTGATCAACGCAAATGACACGCTGCGATCGCTCGAAGCACAACGTGCCGCCGCCGCCGCCAATGTTCAGTTAAACCAGCAAGAATATGCCCGCTATCAAGACCTAACCAACCAAGGAGCCTCTAGCAAACAAATCTTGGATCAGCGATTAAACGCATTGCGAACGGCACAAGCTGCCCTACGACAAGCCGAAGCGGATGTGCAAGCCCAACGATCGGTGATCAATCGCACTCGAACCATCGTCACGAAAAATGAACGGGCGCTAGAAGAATCACAGGCAAACATTTCTGAAGGGCAAGCCCAACTGCGAGACTACACTGTGACGGCTCCGTTTACGGGCACGATCGGCGATCTTCCGATCAAAGTGGGCGATGGCGTGAGTCCGACGACTCAGTTGATGAATGTCACCCAAAATCAGCGCTTAGAAATTCTGCTTCAGGTGCCCTTAGAACGATCGTCAGATCTGAAAATTGGTCTACCCGTCAAGCTGTTAGATGACCAAAATCGAGAAGTGCAGACAGGGCGAATTTCGTTTGTTGCGCCCAATGTCGATGCGACTTCTCAATCGGTGCAGGCGAAAGCTACCTTTGACAATCCGGGCAGTTTGCGCGCCTCGCAGTTTGTGCGCGCCAGAGTTATTTGGTCAAAAAGTCCGGGCGTGTTAGTGCCGACCTCAGCAATTTCTCGACTCGGCGGCAGAGATTTTCTGTTCGTTGCCGCTCCCTTTAAAGAATCAAAATGTGAGGCTCCTACCGTGCCAGGAGCTGCGATCGAGCCAGACCAATTGGTTGCCGCCCAAAAACCCATCAAGTTAGGCAAAATTGTCGGCAATGATCAAGAAGTCTTAGAAGGAATCAGCTCCAACGATCGCATCGTGACAGCAGGCATTCTGCAACTGCAAAACTGTGCCCCGATCGCAGCCGCACCACAGTAAAATCTGAATTCGTATTTGACCAGAATCTCGCGCCCTTCACCCCCTACGATTCTGTATGATTCTGTCGATCTCTAATTTCTTTATTCAACGTCCCGTGTTTGCGACCGTGTGTTCGATCGTGATCACGCTGTTGGGAATTGCCTGCATTCCGACCTTACCGATCGCTCAATATCCCGACATTGCGCCGCCTCAAGTCACCGTTACCTCAAACTATGTGGGCGCAAATGCTGAAGTGGTGGAATCAACCGTCACTAACATCCTAGAGCGGGAATTGAACGGCATTAATGGGGTGAAATACATCAAGTCCACGAGTGCCAGCACCGGAACTAGCAATATCAATTTAACGTTTGACCTGGGACGCGATCAAGATCTGGCAGCCGTCGATGTGCAAAACCGCGTTTCAACCGTGCAGTCACGCTTACCGGGTCCTGTGACCCAAACGGGTGTGCAGGTTGAGAAAGCTAACAACAACTTTTTGCTGGCGATCGGGCTATATTCCGATCGTGACGAAAAAGCCGGAAAAGATCTCTACGATGACATCTATCTCAGCAACTACGCCGACCTTTATATTGCCGATGCGGTGAAGCGCGTTAAAGGCGTGGGCGGTGTGCAGATTTTTGGCGAACGCAAATATGCGATGCGGCTTTGGCTCGACCCCGAACGATTGGCGAGTCGATCGCTCACGCCTCAAGAAGTTGTCACGGCACTTCAAGAGCAAAATATTCAGGTCGGAGCCGGACAAATCGGACAGCCTCCTGCTCAGTCTGGACAGCAATATCAATATGCGGTCACGGCTCAAGGGCGACTCAAAGACGCTGAAGAATTTAGCAATCTCGTGATCAAAACCGTCAATAATGGAACATTAGTCAGACTAAAAGATGTGGGTCGGGCTGAGTTGGGCGCAGAAAATTACGGTTCGGTTTTGCGATTCACTCCTGACGATCGCGTCACTCACCGGGGCGTTGGCATTGGCATTAACCAGCAGTTTGGCAGCAATGCCCTCGACGTTGCCAAAGCTATTAAAGAAGAGATTCGGCTGCTCTCTGGGAGCTTTCCGCCAGGGATGCGCTACGCGATCGCTTTCGACACCACCACGTTTATCGAAGCGGGAACCAGAGAAGTGATCACCTCGCTGATCTTGTCGATCGCGCTTGTAATCGGCGTGATCTTCTTGTTTTTGCAGAACTGGAGATCGGCGCTGATTGCCTCGATCGCAATTCCAGTTGCGCTAATCGGCACCTTTATTTTCGTCAAACTGCTCGGTTTCTCGATTAACACCCTGACACTGTTCGGATTAACCTTAGCAACGGGTTTGGTCGTCGATGACGCGATCGTGATTGTTGAAGATATTACTCGCCGTATTCAAGACGAAGGACTGCGACCGATTGAAGCCGCGATCGCCTCAATGAATACACTTTTTAGTGCGGTCGTTGCAACATCGGTTGTGTTGGTGACGGTGTTTGTTCCCGTAGCGTTTTTTCCGGGCACAACGGGGCAGCTTTATCGACAGTTTGCATTAACGATCGCATTCTCAATCACGATTTCGACTTTTAATGCAATTACGTTTACTCCGATGTTGTCTGCGCTGTTGCTGAGGCGAGGGCAGGCTCCTAATAACTGGTTCTTTAATCGCATTAACTGGGCGATCGACCACACACGGGAGAGCTACGGGCGCTCAGTCGGCAGTGTAATTCGGCGCAAAGGACTGATCGTATCGGTCTTCGCACTCGCGTTAGTGCTCACTTATTTTGTCTATAATTTTGTCCCCAAAGCGTTCATTCCCGATGAAGATCAGGGCGTGTTTATCACCGTTGTTCAGGCACCTGAAGGCGTGTCGCTCGACTACACCGAACGCGTGTTAGAAAAAGCTGAGGCAATTCTCAAACAGCAGCCAGAAATCTCAAATATCTTTGCAGTCGGCGGCTTTAGCTTTAGCGGAGCAACGCCAAACAACGGTCTCATTTTCTCCACCCTCAAGCCGTGGGAAGAAAGAACCGGAGCCAACCAATCCTTAAAAGCGATCATCGGCGGATTCTTCCCCCAACCCTCTGGCTTATTTCCCAAAATGGCATCGATTCAGGAGGCGGTTGTCTTGCCGTTTAATCTGCCTGCCATCCCTGGGATCGGCAGCTTTGGCGGATTTGAATTTCACCTGCAAGATCGCACAGGGTTTGGCTTTGCCGCTCTAGGTGAAACCCTCGGCAAATTTCTCGGTCGAGCCACTACTTATCCATCGGCTCAAAGTCCTGCACTCACCGGACTGCGACCTAACTTTAACGCCAACACCCCTCAAATCTCAGTTGAGGTCGATCGGGTGCGGGCAAACCAACTGCAAGTATCTCTGCAAGACATTTTCAGCACGTTGCAAATCTTCTTAGGATCGACTTACGTTAATGACTTTAACCAGTTCGATCGCGCTTATCGAGTTTATGTGCAAGCCGATAGCCAATTTCGGTCAAATCCTGATGACATTAAACGGCTCTATGTCCGCACTGCCGCCACAAACGGGGCACAAACTGGGCAAATGATTCCACTAAGTAATTTGGTGAAGATTACTCAAATCAACGGCCCTTCAATTATCAATCACTACAATCTGTTTCGATCGGTCGAAATTAACGGAGCCGCCGCTCCCGGCTCAAGCTCTGGTCAAGCCATCACCGCGATGCAAACGATCGCCCAAGAAACCCTACCCAAAGGCTTTGGCTACGAGTGGTCAGGACTCTCACTCGAAGAACTTCAGTCAGGCGGTGCCGCAATCTTCATCTTCGCCTTGGGAATCATCTTCGTCTTTCTGACCCTGGCAGCCCAATATGAAAGCTTTATTGATCCTCTGATCATCATGCTCACCGTGCCTCTGGCAATTTTGGGCGCACTGGCAGCCGTGCTTCTACGCGGCACCGCCAACGATGTCTACACTCAAATCGGATTTATTATGCTAATCGGCATGGCAAGTAAAAACGCGATTCTGATTGTGGAATTTGCCAACCAACAGCGAGAACATGGGGAAACGATCGCCCGATCGGTGACCGAAGCCTGTCGAGAACGGTTGCGCCCCATCTTAATGACCGCGATCGCAACTGTGGTCGGCGCAGTTCCCCTCGTGTTAGCCACAGGGCCCGGAGCGGCAGCACGACAATCACTAGGAACCGCGATCGTGGGGGGAATGTGTGTCGCCACCGTTCTCAGTTTATTTGTCGTCCCAGTTCTCTATGTTGTCATCAAGTCAGCAGAAGGTCGCTTTCGCAAATCGCCCCCGCCGTCTCCTACCGTTGTAACCGTTGATGGCTCATTAGATGGTCATGATGGCAGTCAGCGATCGAGAGAAACCGCAGTTGGGCGATCGTCCTCCGATAAAACCCCTTCTGGTCATTAATCACTTCACCCGATGCAGTAGAGGCGTTCTCAGTGGAACGTCTCTACTGCATTTATGAGAGCGTGAAGATATATCACTTCAAAAATTAAGAACGCTACGGTAGAAAAATCCTCTACTAGCAAAAGAAGATCGAGATCACCACCGATCGATCTCTCACTGATATACTGTTTGAGGCGATTTAAGATTCCTCCTTCAGCCTGTCCTTGATTGTGCTCACCGATTTCTGCTGGATAATTGAATTGATGCATAAGACTTACGACCTGCATGTTGTTGAGACCAGAACGCTGATGTCTCCAACAGCAATAAAAGAAGAAATTCCATTAACCGAGACTGCCGCCGCGCTCATTGCCACGACCCGCGATCGCATTCGCAAAATCTTAAACCGACAAGACGATCGTTTACTCGTAATCGTTGGGCCTTGCTCGGTTCATGACGTAGATGCTGCCTATGAATATGGGCAAAAGTTGATGCACCTGCGAAATGAATTGTCCGATCGCTTAGAGATTGTGATGCGCGTCTATTTTGAGAAACCCCGCACCACTACAGGTTGGAAAGGTCTAATCAACGATCCCCACCTGGATGAGAGCTATGACATCAACACGGGGCTGCGAACGGCTCGCAAACTGTTGATCGATCTCGCCCATTTAGGAATGCCCAGCGCCACCGAATTATTAGATCCGATCATTCCGCAATACATTGCCGATGTGATCACTTGGAGCGCGATCGGGGCCCGCACTACTGAGAGCCAAACCCACCGCGAAATGGCATCGGGTTTGTCGATGCCTGTAGGTTTTAAAAACAGCACGGATGGCAATCTGTTAACCGCTATTCACGCGATTCTCGCCGCCAACCATCCTCATCATTTCTTAGGAATCAACGCTCAAGGCTTGGCAAGCATTGTCGCCACGACGGGCAACCCTGACTGTCACATCATTTTGCGAGGCGGCAAAGGCGGAACTAACTACGGTGCGGCTGACCTTGAAGAGGCCGTTAGCCAACTGATCAAGCAGGGCATTTCGACTCCGGTGATGGTCGATTGCAGCCACGGCAACAGCAGCAAAGATCACAATCGCCAAACGATCGTGCTTCAGTCGATCGCAGAACAGATGGCAAGCGGCTCTCGTCACTGCTTCGGGGTGATGATTGAAAGTCATCTCGTTGCCGGAAATCAGTCGATTCCAGCCGATCTCAGTCAACTCACCTATGGGCAAAGCGTCACGGATGCCTGTGTTGATTTTGGCACTACGGTCACAATGCTGCAAGAACTTGCTCGATCGGTGAAACCTCAAGCGATCCCAGTTTAACCATTTTCAAAAAGCCCTTTAGCTGGGTTGCTGAAACTGTGTCATTAACCAAGCTCCGACTTGAGACTGGTCTGTTTCGCGGCTTTGCCGAAGGGCTGCTTCTAAGGTAGCGATTACCCCTTTGGGGAACTGCGAAGCAACCGCTAATCCGGGTAAGACTTGCGATTCATCAATGCGTTTGCTGCCGCGATCGATCATCTGAAACGCCAAAATTTCTGTTTTTTCGACATCTACGACCCAATATTCAGACACACCTAATTCTTCGTATAAGGTGCGTTTGTTGCCGCGATCGTCGAGCAGCGTCGTCTTAGAAACTTCGATCACGAGATTAGGAACAGGATACAAATCGAGATTCACAACATTTGTACCGGGTGGAACTGATTGGGCACGTTCTCCAACATAGTAAGACACATCAGGCTGAAATTCCTGCACACCTGCTTTACGAAATGAGCAGTTATCAAGTCCGCGCAGTGAAATTCCTTTGACAATCCCAAATAAACCGACTGCCAAAATGATGACAGTGTGATCATCTGCGTGATCGCGTCCAACTGAGGCCATCTCAATCCTCATGTGCCCTTGATAATAGTAGCCTTTTGCTTTTTCGTAGGTGGGATCAGCGATCGTCTGAAGATAGTCCTCCCACGACGCAGGAACCCAGGCATCAGCTACTAATTTCGCTTTGAGTTCTACCATTGCTTCATTCGCTTGTGTGAGGAGAAAATTTTGCGGCTCTCCTCTGATGATACTGCTTCAAAATCCTTGAACTATTTCCTTTTAGAAGTCTGTGTGCAGATGTCGAAATCTTGAGATGAGTAGATGAATACGCAAGCACCTAATCTGGGTACTTTATAGGTGAAGACACTCTAGCAATCCAATGAAATATTACCAACCTAGACATATAAAACCCTCCACTAATCAGTTCTATGAGTCTGTAAAAGATCGGTTAAGTGAAGCAGGACAACGGAGTGCTGCCTACCAAGCGGTGCTACACCTGTTTAAAACATCAAAAAGTCTTTACCGCACCTTGGATTTTTACACTTCTGAAACTTTGGCGGTCTTCGTTGATTCCAACAAGTATTTAACAGTAGCGCAAGAACACGATTTAGTTTCACTGACTTCGCTCTACGTATCTAGCATCGATTGTCAAGAAATTCATAACATAGTGGATACTGATCAAACAATCACTGAAGACGATCGCACTACATTGAAAACAGTGCTGAACCTGTATAAAACAATTGCTGAGACTAGCAGTGCCTCTCTAGGTCAGCCAAGGTGGATTGAATAGGCAACAAAAAGGGGTAGATATGTGACTATCTACCCCGCAAGAAAAGGATTATTGAGCGACTGAACTACTCAACGCCTTCAATCTTGTCTTCCACTTCTTGATACAACTCACGAAGTTTATCGAGATTCTCTTCGCTGGTTTCCCAGTATCCGCGACCGTTAGCTTCCAGCAATGTCGTCACCATTTTACGGAACGAGTTTGGATTGAGATCTAGCAATCGCTTTTGCATTTCATCATCTTTGATGAACGTATCATTCGCGTCTTCATAGATCCAATTGTCAACCGCCCCGGCTGTGGCTGACCAACCCATTGTGTTGACCAATCGCTTCGACAGTTCCCGCACTCCTTCATAGCCGTGACTCAACATTCCCTCATACCATTTGGGGTTGAGCAGTTTTGTCCGTGCATCGAGTCGGACTGTTTCTGAAAGCGTTCGCACTTGGGCGTTTGCGGTCGTCGTGTCGGCGATGAAAGAAACAGGCTTTTTGCCATCATCCCGCAGTCGAGACACGATTTTTGTCGGGTCAGAATCGTAGTAGTGTGACACATCCGTCAGCGAAATCTCAGACGAATCGAGGTTTTGAAACGTGACATCTGCCGTTTTGAGAGCCGCCTCAAAAATCTTGCGGTCTTGCCCCATTTCACCCGGATTGTCTGACGAAAACGCAAACGATTTGCGAGACAAATACATATCCTGAAGTTCCGATTCGTTCTCCCAAGTGCTGTTCTCAACTGCCAAATTAATATTCGACGAATAAGAACCGGAAGCATTTGAGAAAACACGAGTTGCTGCCTGACGCAGATTGATGCCCATGTCTTCAGACTGCTTGAGCGCGTGTTTGCGAATGAAGTTCATTTCCGCAGGTTCATCGGCTTCGGCTGCCATTTTGACCGCCCGATCGAGCAAGTTCATCTGGTTAATAAACAAGTCGCGAAACACGCCCGAACAGTTAACCACCACATCAATGCGAGGGCGACCCAATTCTTCAAGGGGAATTAGTTCGACCTTGTTAATGCGTCCCAGCGAGTCGGGAATCGGACGTACACCCACCATCCAGAGAATCTGCGCCAGCGACTCGCCGTAGGTTTTGATGTTGTCAGTGCCCCACAAAACACACGCGATCGTTTCAGGATATTGACCGTCATTTTCAGAACATTGACGCGATAAGAGCCGATCGACGACCACTTTCGCAGATTTTACCGCCGCCGCCGTCGGAATGGACTGCGGATCAAGAGCGTGGATGTTCTTACCCGTCGGCAACACATCAGGATTCCGAATCGGGTCGCCACCGGGGCCGGGAAGAATATATTCACCTTCCAGCGCGGTGAGCAATGCCCCTAATTCGTTATCGGCAATGACTTGCTTTAAGCAAAATTCCAGGTACTCAAACAGGGGCTTGATTTGCTCAACATTCACCTTGGTATAGCCCGCTTCATGCAAGGCTTCAATCCAAGGTTCCTTCTTGCCCATGTTGAAGAAATTGAGCTTCGTCACCTTCGAGACGCGACCATCAGCATCGGTTTGAGCCTTGACCATTGCAGCCACGGCTTCACGAGTCGCTAACGTGATATCTTGCAGCAGTTGAACGTCAGCGAGAACGCCACGATCGCTGCCCTGATACACGTCGTCCATGTCACGTCCAACGCTATCAGCAATGATGCGAGTCAGACTCACAACATCATCTTCAGGACGATCTAAACTCGCAATGTTGACTAAAGTTGCAATGGCTTCTTCAGCGCTGGGAGGCTTCCCAATCACATGTAACCCACATGGCAACAGACGCGATTCGATCTCCATCAGTTTGATGTAGACCTTCCCAATCACACTATCTCGTTCTTCTGGTGTGAGTTCCTTCGCGCTGACTTCCGGTAATGTGATGTCTTTATCCAGATTTACGATCCGGCACTGATCGACGATCGTATCCACAATCTGAGCGCCGCGCCCCGTATCTTTCAGCGTTTGGTAAGACGCAACCAGATCACCGAGTTCCTTCAAACCCTTATACAGTCCAGCATTCTCAGCCGGAGGCGTTAAGTAGCTGATGGTTTCCGCATAAGAACGACGTTTCGCGATCGTCGCCTCAGACGGATTGTTTGCCGCGTAGTAATAGAGATTGGGAATCGTGCCAATCAAACTATCCGGGAAACAATCGCCTGACATCCCAATCTGTTTACCGGGCATAAACTCTAGCGATCCGTGAGTGCCAAAGTGCAGCACCGCATCGGCTTTCCAGATTTGCTCTAGATAGGTATAGTAAGCGGCGAACCCGTGATGAGGACTTGCCGATCGAGAGAACAACAACCGCATCGGATCGCCTTCATACCCGAAAGTTGGCTGCACTCCGATAAACACATTTCCAAACTCTTTGCCGTAAATCAGAAGGTTCTGACCGTCGGTGTTGAGATGTCCAGGAGCCGCACCCCAAGATGGAATCAGCTTCTCGTGATAAGGGGTGAGTTCTTCATATTCAGGCACCGACATCTTATAGGCGATGTTGAGTTCGGGGCTGTTATATTGCGCTCTGGCATCATGCAGCACTTCTAGCATCAGCGCTTCTGCCGATTCGGGTAGCTCTGGCACATCATAGCCATTGTGCTTCAGCGATTCCATCACTTTATAAATGGAGCCAAACACATCTAAATAAGCGGCTGTTCCGACATTGCCTTTATCGGGCGGAAAGCTGAAAACGGTGATCGCGACTCGCTTATTTAGCTTGGGTTTGCGGCGCAGACTTGCCCACTTCATTGCCCGTTGCGAAATCGCTTCGACGCGATCTTGGAGGGCGATCGCTTTCCCCGTATTGCCATCTCGACCTGACAAAATAATCGGCTCGATCGCACCATCTAACTCAGGTAGCGCAATCTGCAACGCGACTTGAATCGGGTGTAATCCCAGGTCACTATCCTGCCATTCTTCGGTCGTTTGGAAGACCAGCGGCAGCGCCACCATATAGGGACGGTTCAACCGAGTCAGGGCTTCGATCGCTTTGGGGTGATCCTGTCTCGCCGGGCCGCCGACCAAGGCAAAACCTGTTAGCGAGATGACGACATCGACGATCGATGAATCTCCTCTAATCGGATCGTAGAAAAACGCCTCTACAGGCTTCGAGAAATCTAAACCGCCTGCAAACACCGGAATCACCCGTGCGCCCATCGACTCCAACTCCTGCACCATCGAGACATAGTGCGCGTCATCTCCGGTGACTAAGTGCGTTCGTTGCAGCACTAAGCCAATACACGGGGCAAGCGGATCTTTTAAGTCTGAAGAAATATCTTTGCGCGAGTTGAACCAGTTGAGATATTCTTTGACATCTTCATACATCGCGGGCGCAAGCGGATGCCAGATGCCCATATCTGGGTAGGTGACGGGATCTTGATACACCAAGTCGCCAGTGGTTTTGATGCCCTTAAACACATAGCGATCGGTGAGCATCAACAGGAAGTTCTCTAAGTTTTCCTGAGAACCGCCGAGCCAATATTGAAAGCTCAACATAAAGTTGCGCGCATCTTGCGCCTTATCCATCGGCAAATATTTCAGCACTTTGGGCAAGGTTTGCAGCAGCTTCAGCATCCCATCTTGAAAACCAGCGCCAGACTTTTCTTTGCGCTTTTTCATAAACTGAGCGATCGCGCTTTTCGACTGCCCCAACTGCGCCATCGAGAAGCTGCCCATTTTATTGAGGCGCATCACCTGCGGCATTGAGGGGAAAACCACGGCGACATCCAAGTGATCGCGATGAGGCTCGACCGCAGCCACCAATTTGTCTGCGAGATCTTCTAAGAAAATCAGCGAGGCGATAAAAATATTGGCTTCAGAAACATCTTTTTTGAAGTTCTCGTAGTTTTCGGTGTCACGCAGTTCTTCAATCAGATAACCACTGATCTCGATCGCCACATTGGGATGAGCTTTATTAATCGATCGAACGGCGGCAGACAGAGCGCTTTGATATTGCGGCTCTAGCACGACATATACCACCTTTACGAGTGACCGACCTTGAAGATTGTCGGGCGAAATGTGTCTAATGGTGGGCTTGACGTGAGTGAACATGCGGGTCAGACTCCTTGCGATGCGTGTTCTCTTCGAGTAAATCGGTGAAGATGGCAAAGCCTGGATGAGCAACCACAATTACTCCCAGAACTGAGACCTAAATCTACGACGATCTTGAGACGGTTCTCAATCTAAACTGCGGCTTTATAAAGAAATGTGAAGTCGAAGTTTGACTTGTTGGTCAGAGACATCAGTTTATCTTCATATATATATTTACCAGAAAACGCCTACTAGAAGAGCGTTCCAGGAAATAACCGACACAATTTGATAAAAAACCTGAGTTATTTGTTTACACTAATTTACATAAAAGTGAGTAAGCACTCACAAGACTCTTAAAGTTCGGGTTAAGAGTGCAACAAATCTTAAAAAATCTAGTCAATTATCAATATTAAGTTCTGAGCATGAGTGCAACTATTCAGCACTCTCATTCAGATTAACGATTTGCTCTAGCTTGTCTTGAAAAGGAAAACGCTGGTGACTGACTTCATTCACCGCAGCGATCGTGAAGCCCAAAAAAAACAGACTGCCTACCATCGCCAGCAAAGATGAATGTCTAGAAATTCCAGAGTCTCGCAAAATTCTGGCCAGGGGACGGCTCTGGCGACGCAGCATCTGACCCGTCACTCTCTGCTTTAGCGCGAATGGGTCACGTACATAATGACCACTGACACTCACGACTAACCGCTCACGACAATAAGGGCAGGTCAACAACCCATCGACCATCTTGAGCGATCGCAGACCACTCATATGATGACAAACCGGGCAAGGAGAAGAGGGACGATCAAAGGTGTCAGCGTTCATCAGGCACTTCTGCTGTCAAAGACAAAATGACAAGTTTCTCAAACAGGCAACTCTAAAACCAGGGGAACTTCGCGGTCAAGAACTCTAACTATTTTGACTTAGTTTTGAGACACTCCCCACAATCTAAGACACGGATCAGCTTTCGCTACGATTACGCATTCTTACCTACTTAGTTTACCCACGTTTTTTGAAGATTGGCTTTCCACTCCTCACAGATTCCAAATTTGTTTGTTTTAGCTGGGATCTATGACTGACAATGAAAGTTAGAAATAAAGTTTAATGCTATCTAGTGATTAGTCTTGGATGCCTCTCCCTCCGCTCAAAGTCTTGCTGCCTGATCCACCCAATTTACCGTCTACTGCCCCTCCTTTTGTTAACACTTTAAATCGTCTGCAATCTTCTCCAGAGACGATCGTGCTGATTCTAGCAGTCGTGATTGGGGGCGGAGCCGGGATGGGCGTGGTGATATTTCGCTACTTGATTGAGATTCTGCATCATTTGATGCTAGAAGATTTGATGGGTACGATCGCTCATTTAGGCGCGTGGACGTTGGCGTGCGTCCCCACGTTGGGCGGCATTGTGGTTGGACTGATGCGCTGGTGCTGGAAAGATTTTGGCCCTGGCATTTCTTCTCTGATCGCCGCTGTTCAGGCAGGGCAAGAAGTCTCCGCAATTCGCCCGGTGACTAAAATGGTGGCAGCCGCCGTGTCGCTTGGGTCGGGGGCATCGTTGGGGCCCGAAGGCCCCAGCGTCGAAATTGGGGCAAATCTAGGCATTCTTTTAGGACAGGCTCTGCGCGTTTCTCAAGAACGACAGCGCTTGCTGTTGGGAGCTGGGGCCGCGGCAGGACTGGCAGCAGGATTTAATGCTCCGATCGCGGGTGTCTTTTTTGCCCTAGAAGTCGTTTTGGGCACAACATTTGCGACTTCTGCGGCAAGTGTTGTCCTCTTAGCAGCCGTGGTGTCTGCTTTGGTCGCCCAGATTGGTTTAGGATCTCAACCTGCTTTTAATCTCCCTGCCTACGAAGTTCGCAGCCCGTTAGAGTTGCCGCTCTATTTGGGGTTAGGACTGTTTGCAAGTTTGGTCTCGATCGCCTACACCCAATCTCTAAAATGGGCGCAAGACTGCTTTAAAGGACAAATTCCGGGATTTGCCTGGTTTGGCAACCTGCCGCGAGAGATTCAGCCGATGATCGGCGGGCTGTGTGTCGGACTGGTCGCGCTGCAACTGCCCCAAATTTTAGGAGTCGGCTACGAAACCGTCGAGGCGATGCTGCGAGATGTCGAATTCTCACTAGGGCTGCTGCTCACATTGCTGGTCGTCAAGCTATTAGTCACGGCGGTGAGTTTAGGGAGCGGTTTAGTCGGCGGAGTCTTTGCCCCAGCCATGTTTTTAGGGGCAACGCTAGGAGCCGCTTATGGGAAGATTTTGCCGTTTGCATTGCCCTGGTTTGCTTCTAGCATTGCGGCTCCTCCTGCTTATGCGATGGTGGGAATGGCGGCAGTTTTGGCAGCGAGTGTGAATGCGCCTCTGACCTCGATTTTGCTGCTGTTTGAAATGACTCGTGACTATCGAATTGTGTTGCCCCTAATGGCAGCCGTTGGCTTGAGTGCTTGGCTGGCAGAGCGGCTCAATCACCGCCCAGAGCGAGGCTCAAACCTAAAGCAAATCGAGTCTGACCCGGAGCAAGACCGAGTTCAAAAAGTTTTAAACGCAATGCTGGTGGGTGAGGCAATGCAGCAAAACTTTGCGATGCTGCCGCAGTCATTGCCGCTGCTGCAAGCGGGGCTTTCTCTCATCGAGCAACATCTGCACGGTGCGCTGATCGTAGATGCCGATGATCAATTAGTTGGTATCGTCACGCTGCAAGACATCAACCGCACGATCGCCCGTTTTGAACAAACTCAAGCTAAGGTGTGCTTGCTTGATCAGTCTCTGATGAACAAAACTATTGGAGAAATTTGCACCAATGAAATCCTTTACACTTACCCCGACGAGCTTGTGAACGAGGCGCTCGATCGCATGGCTGCCCAAGGCATTCACCAACTGCCTGTTGTCTCGCGCCAAAAGCCTCATCAGCTTTTGGGTTTGTTGACGCAAGGAAATGTGGCGTTGGCCTGTGAATTGGCGTTAACTCGCGAGGCACTCACGCCCTATCTATCGATTTTGACTCAGGCACAGATTAGCTTAGATCTGCCTGAAGTCGATTCAAGTCAGGGGGTTAAGTCTCTGGTCGATAAACTCTGAATCGATTGAAGCCCTATTTGTTACGGGCAGTCCAGATGCCAGTAAACATCATCAACATGCCGCCGATAAAAATGGCGATCGCGAGTCCGGCAGGCACTACGGTTAGCCAATCAACATTTTCCATAAGACTGAATCAGCAAAAAATTAAGAGGTCAATCTTCGAGGTTAAGAGTCACCTTCTCACCTTAGTACAGTTAACCAGAATCGCCGAGAGAATCTGGTTCAAGACTATTGAACGAGAGAGCAGTCAACTTCAAGAAGCTTCGTCTTGACGCTCAACTTGACGAAGGTGAATGTGCTTTCGCCCTAGTGAGATTTCAAACTCATCTCCGGGGTGCAGTTCCATTTGTTTAGTGTAGGCAGCACCAATCAGCAAGTTCCCGTTAGATTGAACATTGATTCGATAGCTAGCGCTGCGCCCACCGCGCCCGTTAGTGTTTTGTTTCCCGTCGAGTTCAATTCCTTCTGCATCGATCAGGGCATTGAGGAACTTCATCATGTTGACTCGCTCAACCCCGTTCTTAGTCACGGTGTAATAGCCACACTCGCGCGCTTTTTCCTCTTTGCTAAGAGTCTCTAGCTCTTTGACTTTCTTGAGGAGGGCTTCACCGATAAGAGGCTCAATCTTTTTCTTTTTAGTCATCAACTTGAGTCTGAAATAATGAAGATGAGTTTGCTCGACTTTAACTTGGCTAACTTGCTTTAGGAAACATTTCCTGAGTCAATATTAACCATTTGATTTATATTACACTGATGCTGTGATTTTTTTACATTCGATTTTTCAGAAACTTGCAAAGCCGATCGAGAGATATTTTAAGACACTCAAACGCTCAACTTTTAAATCAGAGGCTTGTAGAAAAACCTACTAAATTGTGTGTTTGTCTATTGATGCTGCGCTTGAGGTTGCCTTCCTTCAAAACCGCTCTATTGATAAATTAGCAATTTGATCTTTGTGATTGTAATGCAGCCAAGAAAATTCAAGTAATAAGATTTAGTTGATGGAAACCAAGCGCTTTGTCTGAGTGTTGATTGAGCCGAGTTGAAGATAAATTTAGCGTCGATCGGAATGTATCTCACCGGATTGGGAAATGTATAAAATATAAAAAAGAGCGAGAAGACTGCATCTGACCCACCTCGCCCTATCTTTGGAGTGCTGCAAGTGCTGCCATTCAGATAGGGTGATTTTGGATAGATCGCGGCAATCAACTCGCTCTTACCATTCATTCACCTGTAGTTAAAGAGTATCGAGCAGGCTTGTCAATCTCATGTTTCAGGCATGAACTTGCAATGACGGTTTAACAAATTTAAAAAACAGGGAGCAAGTTGACTGGGTTGAGCGTCAATATCCACGATCGCCCGTGAGATTCATGAGTGTGTGACGCGATCGCAACCCGATCGTCATAAAGATAGTCTAGGTTCGAGCTACTAAAGCTATGGTTACTGTCAAGGAGAGTTGAGACTCAATGAAAACGCCCCACGATTCAGATCCCCATTCAACGATTAAGCCTCGCAAATTTTCTTGGAAGCAGCCTGCGATCTATTTGATGTTGCCGCTCGTCGGAGCCGGGACGGCCTTAATCGGCGATCGTTGGTTATCTTCATCCAACCCGGTGCCAGTGGTGCAGCCTGCGATTGCTCAAGCTGCCGAGACACAAGTGGCTCAGAGCCGCACGGGTGCTATTCTTTCTGCTACAGATCCTAACTTTATTGCGGCGGCAGTCGAGCGAGTCGGGCCTGCGGTCGTGCGAATCAATTCGTCTCGAACGGTCAGAACTCAGATTCCTCCAATTTTTAACGATCCTTTTTTCCGACAATTTTTCGGCTCAGAGTTGCCCGATGCTCCGTCTACCAGGGTTGAACGAGGCACCGGGTCGGGCTTCATTATTAATGGGGAAGGATTAATCTTAACCAACTCCCATGTTGTGAATGGCGCAGACACGGTTTCTGTAAAACTCAAAGATGGGCGAGAGTTTCAAGGCAAGGTGTTGGGCCAAGACCCTGTAACTGATGTGGCGGTAGTCAAAATTCAGGCCAATAATCTGCCAGTTGTGACGATCGGAAACTCAGATCAGTTGCGTCCGGGTGAGTGGGCGATCGCGATCGGCAATCCGCTAGGGTTAGACAACACCGTAACTGCCGGAATTATTAGCGCGACGGGTCGCACCAGTGCTGAGGTGCGCGTTCCTGACAAGCGAGTTAGCTTTATTCAAACCGATGCCGCGATTAACCCTGGCAATTCAGGCGGCCCCTTATTAAATCAGCGCGGTGAAGTGATTGGGATGAACACTGCCATTATTGGGGGAGGCGCTCAAGGGTTAGGGTTTGCGATTCCGATCAATACGGCGCAAAAGATTTCGCAGCAGTTGATTGCAACCGGAAAAGTGAATCATCCCTATTTGGGAATTCGGATGACGACGCTGACTCCTGAACTGAAAAAACAGATTAACAGCGATCGGGAAGCCAATCTCTCGGTGCAAGACGATCGCGGGATCTTGATCTATAGTGTGATGCAAAATTCTCCGGCGGCGAGGGCTGGGCTGCGCGCAGGAGACGTGATCAAAAAGATCAATGGTCAGGCGGTGGAGACAGCCGATCAGGTTCAGAACGCGGTAGAAGCCAGTTCTGTAGGGGGATCACTGCAAGTAGAAGTTAATCGCAACGGGCGAGCGACTACGGTTGCGGTGCAGCCAGGAGCGTTTCCGACACAGACGGCTCAAAGTGAATAAGCGGTTAGGCTCGTGAATTAAATAATGTCGGTTATTTGTAAGTCAATGGGCACGGCGGTGCCATGCCCCTACTAGTTGCCTTCGATCGCCAACGATACGCGATCGCCGCCCATGTCGCGCAGGGTGCCCAGCAGCTTAACGACTTGCTCGTAAGGGATTTTGCTGTCAGCTTTGAGAATTACGACTCCTTTGGGGTTTTGAGTCAGGTAGGATTGAACCTTTTGACCCAATTCGTCAGAGGAAACTGGCTTTTCTGCCAGAATGATTTGATTTTGCAGATTGAGTCCGACGATTAGCGGGTCGGGTTCCTTGGTCTCGATCGCGCCAGCACTCGTGCTAGGTAGTGTGACGTTAACGGTTTGCTGCGTAGTTAATGTCATCGCAATGATGATAAAGAATGTCAAGATAGTCATTAACACATCCATCATCGGCACCAGGTTGACTTCTGGCATTTCTGATTGCTTTTGCTGTGATTTAAACCGCATCACTCATACCGTTGTTAATTTCAGCTTATGTAGACTTTGGGGTTGTTGAAGCAATTTTGACTGAGAGTCAGCAGCCTTTTAGAAACCATTCTTTAGCTGTCAATTAACTGCACCTTGCTTGCATTTGAATAGTCATCATCAGACTGATGGTGATTGTGATGAAACGTCGGTTCATACCAAATCTCACGGTAGATTAGTTCCAGATCGCTGCCGACTCTGCCAAAATAGTCAACCTGACGAGATTGTAGAGTCACCATGACTCGAAAAATGGCTAGAGAGATAATTGCGACAACCATCCCAGATGCAGTAGTGATCAGCGCTTCACCAATTCCTGCGGCGGCTTTGGTGGTGTCAGCAGAAGTTCCACCGCCGCCAATTTTTAAGCTTGCAAAGGTGGCAATTAATCCGGTGACGGTTCCCAATAGCCCTAAAAGAGGTGCCAGCCCAACCACCGATTCTAAAAGTTTGTCGCCCTTTCGCATTTGAATAAATTCCCGATCGGCAGCCGCTTCCATTGCTAACCGAAACGTTTCAGGAGTCGGCTGCTTGAGTTTGAGCGGAGCCAATAAAAATCGACCGATCGCTAACTCTTGAGCTTGGCTAGCAATCTCAGCGGCTCTAGATAAATCAAATCGAGCCGCTTCTATCACGTCGTGCACAATGCGTTCTTCTTGGCTCATTAGTTGAAACCAAAACCAGGATCTTTCTAGACCACAGGCGATCGTGGCGATCGACATCCCCACCAGGGGAATCATCGTCAGTCCACCTTTCGCGATCGTTTCAAATAAGTTAGACATATCCTGGCAGTTACTTTTTAGACACAAAACACACGCACCCTTCGATAGGATACTTGAATTCTTTAGGGAGCCTGGTTAAGCGAGGGTAAGCGTTCAGTTATCTCGACTTTAAGAGTTAGGCGATCGTGTCTCAATCTATCTTTGACAAAGTGCTAATGACGAACCTTCATTTCGACCAACAATTTGACGAGTGAAATCAATTCGTCTTTTATGCGATCGATTTGTTCGCATTCTGCAATAGGCAACTCTGAATCATCAGTTGCCATTTTTAGCGTTGCTTTAGCTTGCAAAGATTGGATCGTGGTTTGTAACTGTTGAGCCTTGACTAACGCCTCATTGAGTTGAGACTCGGTTGCTTTTGCCAGACGATGAAGTCTTTTGTTGCGCTCTAAACGGTTGATAAGGCGCGTCACTAACTCAGGGCCGACGATCGGTTTGCTGACAAAATCATCTGCCCCGGCGCTAAACACTTGATTGACAATATCGGTCTCTTTGTGAACCGTCAGAAACACGATCGGCAACTCGCTCCAGTGTGGGTCATTGCGAATCACTTGACAGAGTTCGATGCCGTTTAGATAAGGCATTTCAACATCAAGCACTAATAGATCGGGCGATACGGCTTCTAGGGTTTGCCAAAATTGACGAGGGTCAGCGATCGTGCTTACCTGCAAACCCCACGGCTGAAGCAAGGTTTGCAGCAGTGCCAGGATTTTAGGGTCATCGTCCACTAGTAAAATCTTGGTTTCTGCCTGATCTAATTGCTGAACCTGAGCCAGAGGCAACGGTTGCGTAGATTCTGCACTCTCTAAGGTTGAACTAGGTGATTGAGAAATTTCTTGCCGCAGAGAATTCACCCAAGTTTGCACTGGCTCTGAAGAAATGTCATGATCTCTCAAAGCACTCTCAATCAGGGCTGCCAACCTCGACCCTTCTGGAAACCCAAATGTTCCGAGCGACCCCGCGAGTGAATGTGCCTCTAATTGCGCCGCTGCCAGCAAATCTGCATCCACGCTGCCCTGAGCAACGGCAGCGATCGCCCTTTCAATCACCGAGATTTGATCACTCACATGACCTTGAAACCGTTCCCAGACTCCGGCAATCTTGACCAACATCGCCGCCTGATCTGATGGCGCTGGAGTTGAGAGCGATCGACTCTTCACCCCTGCTGATGGCTTCAGCCGATAGCCAATGCCATAAACCGTCTCGACTAGACCGCCTGCCGCGCCTGCTGCCCTGAGCTTGTGCCGTAACCCTTTGATATGAGTTCGCACCGCTTCTTCTCCGGGCATATCGTTATAAGTCCAGAGATGTTCTAGGATCATGCCGCAGCTAAACACTCGCCGACTGTTTCGCAAAAATAGCTCTAGCAGCGCATACTCTTTGGGGGTTAGCGCTAAAGACTGGTCTTGATAAGTCACTTCGCAACTGCTGGGGTCAAGCCGCAGGTGTTCCCACTCCAGCACGGGTTGCAAAGCGTTGCTGCCGCGTCTTAACAGCGCTCGAATTCGGGCAACCAGTTCTTCTTCTTGAAAGGGTTTGACCACATAGTCATCGGCTCCAGCATCTAGCCCGATCGCTTTGTCGTGACTGCTATCTCGCCGGGTTAAGAGCAAAATCGGCATTGGGTAGCCGTGCGATCGGATGTGCTGACAAAGACTAATGCCATCCAGTTTGGGCAACATCACATCGAGCAGCACCAGGTCATAGTCAAAGGTTTCAATCAGGTTCCATGCAGCTTGACCATCGGTGACCACTTCAACGGCATAGTTTTGGCCCGTCAGAATTTCTGTTAGAGCATGGGTCATCAACTCATCGTCGTCAACGATCAAGATTCGCATTCTTAAACCATCCTTCAGAACAGGGCACGACTCAAGCGATTACGCTGATCTTAGAATTTTGACCGGGAGCGACTTCATAATTGGTTACAAATATCCATCAACTAAGTCTTCACCCTCGACGATCGACGGCTTCTTGCACAGGCAGTTGCTCTGGTTTGACCGCGATCGCTTCTGTCTGATTTCCCCGCTTGACTGTGATTTGCATTGGGTTGCCGATACTACTCGCTTCGACCTGCTCTTGCACTTGTCGAGAACTTTGAATCGCCACATTGTTAACCGATTGAATCACGTCACCCGGACGCAACCCCGCACGAGCCGCCGGGGAGTTAGGCGCAACTGCGATCACGATCACGCCAGAGTCTTGATTGACTTTAAACCCAGCATTGCTTTGATTGATCTGCGATCGTAACTCTGGGCTTAACTCGCCCATTTGAACGCCCAAATAGGGATGGTCAACGCGACCTTTTGTAGCAAGCTGCTCTGCGATCCGTTTCACCGTGTTGATGGGGATTGCAAACCCTAACCCTTGTGCGCCTTGAATGATCGCAGTGTTGACTCCAATCACTTCACCCGATGAGTTGAGCAACGGCCCGCCAGAGTTGCCCGGATTGATCGCAGCATCGGTTTGGATAAAGTTAATGCGCTCAGTCGGAACGCCGACATCAGCGCTCGATCGTCCGGTCGCGCTGATAATGCCTTGAGTGACGGTGTTGTCAAGTCCGAGCGGGTTGCCGATCGCGATCGCGGCTTGCCCCGGCAGTAAGTTGTCTGAGTTTCCTAATCTTGCGGTGGGTAGCCCCGTCGCGTCGATTTTAACTACGGCCAGGTCGGTCACGCGATCGGTTCCGACTACTTCGCCTCGTAGCCGTCGCCCATCGGTAAGCACTACGACCACACTGTCGGCTCCTTCGACCACATGGGCATTGGTGACGACTCGACCATCAGCGCTGGTGATAAAGCCTGACCCAGTGCCTCGCTGCACTTGTTGTTTGCGAGGTGCCTGACCGCCAAAAAATTGCTCGATCGAGGGGTCTTGAAGTTCTTCTTGCACCGTGCGAGTCGAGTTGATTCGCACGACGGCGGGCCCAGTCTGCTTGACAACTTGAGTCACATAATCGGGATTGTCGCTCGATCGAATTGGAGTCAATTGATTAGGTTGAGTCGGTGCCACAGGAGCCGTCTGGCTCAGAATGGGTTCTTGGGGCTGACTTGAGCCTCTAATTGCAGAACATCCTACACTGCTGCTTGCAGTTAATAGAGCCAGATAAAACGCAGAGTGTTTAAGGATTTGTTTCACAGGTGCTGACATGTATTTTTGAATCATGCAGGAGATTGTCTTCTAGGAATATATCCTAACGATCGTGGATTAAATAACCTGTCAATCTTATGATCAAACTCTTGATTCGTCATGGCTGAGATTTTCGCCCCCTAAATCCCCCAAAATTAGGGAACTTTGAGCCAAGATTCCCGGTTTCAAAGTCCCCCAGAATGGGAGATTTAGGGAGCACAAGCCGACTCAAACGCAGCCATCAACGAACTGATAGACGCGCTAGTTGAGTCCGAGAAGTTGCACCTTAATAAATCCACGTTCTTAACGATCGTGGATTAAATAGGATCGGTTACTGGCAGTGTCAATGGGCACAGCAGTGCCATGGCCTTACGATTAATGGACGAGATCCAAGTCTACGAATCGTTTAAGAGTGCTCGATCGTCCTCCCATTGGTTGCCTAATCTTCCTGACAGGCTGTTTTTCTCGTTGGGAACCGCATTGGCATAGATGGCAAGTTGCGATCGATTTCGGAGATTGAGGCGACTGAGAATGCTGGTTACATGGGTTTTCACAGTTCCTTCTGTGATGTAAAGCCGTTGGGCAATTTCGCGGTTTGTCGCCCCGACCCCAATTAACCGTAGAACTTCGTGTTCTCGTGCAGTGATTTCTGAAGGCTTTGATGGAGATGCTTGGTTTGTTGAAGTCGAAACCCCGTCTGTCGCCAACAATTTATCAAATAACCCTGGGCCAAATTGAGTATAGCCATAATGCCCAAAGCGAATCGCATTTGCCAACTCACGCGAAGGCATATCTTTGAGCAAATAGCCTTTTGCCCCTGCCCTCATTGCTCCAGCAATATAAGAATCATCATCAAACGTGCTTAAGACGAGAACTTTGACATTAGGAAAGTTTTGAGTAATTAGCTTTGTTGCGGTTCGGCCATCCATTTCGGGCATCCGAATATCCATCAGCACGACATCAGGCTGGAGAGTGGCAACCAGTTCTAGCGCAACTTTGCCATTTTCAGCATCGCCGACCACCTGCAAATCAGGCTCTATCTCTAGCATTGCTTTGAGTCCCTGCCGAATCAGGCTTTGGTCATCAACAATCAACAGGCGAATTGGAGGGGATTGATCAGGTTTCATCGGGGGCGACCTCTTAAGGGTGAGATGAATGATCGAGGGGTGGTTAAGTCAGTCAATAAACAGAGCAATGGACAAAGGCATGACGTTGATGATTTCTCTAGAAGCGGATGAGTCAAAATTCGACTAGCCGCGCGATGCCACTGAGCGATCGCGTCTGATAGGTTTCAACTTGTCCTTCAACTCGCCGCCAACCCCTCGGCTGCGGCAGTCGTCGAGTCGTCAGAATCACCTCAGCCTGAATGGAATACTCCATTACACCGACAGGTAGATAAACAATGGGTAACAGCAAGGTCAATATTTTCTCACTTTGTTGAGCGAGATCAGACGCTAGTGTGACGGTGATCAGTCTGCCGATCGCGATGGCAATGATGCTAATTTCGTCACCGCTAAAATGGTTACTACGATCGAGTAGCGCGGTTTGATAATCGAGTTCTGAAACACCTGATTGACGACCGATCGAGTATTGAATCTGAGTTTCGCCATTGTGGAAGACAAACAGATTGGGTTCAAAGACTTGATTGCTCATGCGAATTCGGTGTGGAGACTTGCTTGGGTGCGTCCGCAAATCAGCTTGAATTCTTCCATTTTGGTCATGAATTTAAGCCTGATGGGAGTTAAGTGCCCCCAGATTTACAGGCTCAATTTACCGGGTTTAAAGGGTTGCTCACATCGAATAGATGTCACGGCTGAGATAGGAGATTTGTCATGGAGTGGGACTGGATTAGTCATCGTGTATTCTCTCGCTAGTGACTACCTCCTTTTAGACGTGCGTCTTGATGAAGTTATGCAATCTCTCATTTTTCGTCTCTTCCTTCTAACCAGGGGCGACAGGAATTTGCCACGATCGCGGCCTGGGTGCGATCACGCAAGTTCAGTCGGGTAAGAATGTGTGTAATGTGATTTCTCACCGTTCCTTCAGACAGGTGGAGCGCTTGGGAGATTTCTCGGTTATTTGCGCCCCCGGCAATCAATCGCAACACGTCTCGCTCTCTATCGGTCAGTTCCGCCAAGCCGGGAGGTAATGGTTGCGGTGAGTCTGGCTTTGTGGGTGGCGGTTCAGCCATCACTTTTTTAGCAATCACTTTTTCGACGATTCCCGGCCCAAATTGGGTATAGCCTTGGTGAACCGATCGGATCGCTTTAGCCAGTTCATCGGCGGGAGTGTCTTTGAGCAAATATCCCTTGGCCCCAAAGCGCAGCGCCTCAGAAACGTATTCTGTATCGTTAAATGTGGTCAAAACCAAAACCTTGAGGTCTGGAAACTGCTGACAAATTAGCCGGGTTGCTTCTACGCCATTCATCCCCGGCATGCGGATATCCATCAACACGACATCGGGAAATGGAGTTATTTCTGGCGCTTCAAGTTGATCGTTGGCTTGGCAGTCGGCTAGAAAGCGAATCGCGCTGTGACCATTATCTGCTTCACCAATCACTTGGAGATCGGGCTTTGTTTCTAGCAGCGTCTTCAGACCCCGCCTCACAATTTCTTGGTCTTCTACAAGCAGCACTCGAATCATAAGACTTGTTTTGAATAGCGCGATCGGATCTAAATTGATTGAATCCAACAGTTTTTGACCTATCTCTTCAGACAGATTTCCATCCTGGGAGATTATGAGAGAATTTTACATAATTTAATACCAATCTAATATAATTTTAATCAGGGATAGCAAAATTCATGGAACTCAAGAGAAGGCTTGACTTAATTCGATTTTTGAGAGAAGAACTGGCACTTCCGGCGGCAGCGATCGAGCTTGCTGCGCGTCAGTCTGAGCAAAACACGACCGCATTGCCAATGGTGCTTTGGCAATATGGCTTAGTGACGCTATCGCAACTCGATCAAATTTTTGATCGAATGGAAATTATTTAATAATTCACAGACGATAGCCGCCCGTTTTTAATCTGCACAACTGGATGATTGGACAGACGAATCAAACTCTCATCGTGAGTCGTCACAATCACCGTAATGCCGATCTGATTCAGTTTTTTAAGAATCTTGATCACCTGCCAAGAATTGTCTGGGTCGAGGTTTCCGGTTGGCTCGTCAGCCAAGAGTAAGGGAGGAGTGCCCACGATCGCACGAGCAATGCTAACTCGCTGCTGCTCACCGCCCGATAGCTCTTCTGGGAAGCACTCTGCTTTGTGCTGCAATCCCACCATTTTGAGTGCGGGGGGCAAGCGTCGATTAATTTCTTTGCGCGTATAGCCCTGTGCCCACAGCACAAACGACACATTCTCAGTCACTGTACGCCTGGAAATCAGCTTGTAATCTTGAAAGACAATGCCGATCCGACGACGTAATAATGAGAGCCGATCGCCCCGCAGCGTTGCCGGAAAATCATTGTCTACCCTGACTTCGCCCTCAGAGGCACACTCCTCGCCATAAAGCAGTTTGAGAAAGGTAGATTTGCCAGAACCCGACGGGCCCGTGACAAACAAGAAATCACCCCGCTTGACCTCTAAGCTGACATCGATCAGCGCTTGACTGCCATTGCGATAAGTTTTGCTAACACCCTTAAGCTGAATGATGCTGTCTTGATTAGGAGGCTGGCTCGACGATCGGCGATCGCGTTGCGCGTTTCCAGAAGAATCGGTGAGAACTTGCGGCATGAGACGTGACGATGGAAATTCAATCTATTAGAACACGAAGACCCGAATCTAAACTTCAAAGTCTCGTGCTGACCGGGTTGCGTTTCGTGAACCGATAGAGGATCGATCGCCAGGCAAACTGTGGCAGTGCCAGCATTCTTCGCCAGCGCCAGGGTTCTTGATAGAGGCGATAAACCCACTCTAAATGGTTATCTCTCAGCCAGCCGGGAGCGCGAGTTTTGGTACCTGCCCAAATGTCAAAGCTGCCGCCCACCCCCATCCACAGCGATTGGGGGCAGAGGTGACGGTGCGCCGCGATCCACAATTCTTGACGAGGAACGCCCAAGCCCACAAAAATAATCTGCGGCTGTAGCGTTTGTAGAGTCTTGAGAAAAGCAGGTTCTTCTTGAGCAGAAAGATAGCCGTTTTGCACGCCCGCGATCGTCAACCCCGATAACTGTTTTTGCCACTGGTCAGCGGCGATTTGAGCCACGTCTGGGGCACCTCCAAAAAAGAAAACTGAGAGAGCCGGGTTTGAAGAGGACTCGATCGTAGAAGTTTGCTTTGAACCTAGAGATTCTGAACGAAGGTTAAACTGAGCCGCTTTTCTGAGAATCGACTCTGCCAACTCAATGCCAGGGCATCGGGCAACTCGCTTGCCATAGAGCCGCAGATAAAACACAATGCCTGCCCCATCAGGAATCACCAAGTCAGCGCGATGAATGATGTCTGCCAGGGCAAAATTTTGCTCGGCTTGCATGGTCATTTCGGCGTTGAGAGTGACGACATGACAGCCCAAACGCTGATCGAGGCGATCGAGTAACCAGCCAGAATAATCGTCTCGCAAGTGTATGGGCAACCCCATGACCGAAAATTGGCGGTCTGTTTTCATCGTTAAATGGCTCACGTTCCTCATCCCCATCAGCTTATCAAGCTATGGATTTTAACTGACCAACCAAATTTTGCACCCAAATCTGATTAGTGGCTCAACACCAAATTGTCGCGATGCACGATCGTCTCTGCACCCTCATAACCCAAGATTATGGGGATCTCTTCAGATTGGTGTCCTTGAATCTTCTGCAACTCTTCGCGGCTGTAGTTCACTAGCCCTTTAGCGATTTCAAGACCAGAGCGATCGCATAAAGTCACCGCGTCATGACTCTCAAACTCGCCTTCAACTTGCAGAATTCCGGCAGCGAGTAGAGATTTTCCGGCGTTGGAAATTGCTTCGACGGCTCCATCATCTAAAATTAGCTTTCCAGTCGAGACTAAGCCGTGAGCGATCCAGCGTTGACGAGCATTAAAGGGGCGAGGTTGCGGTTCAAATTGAGTGCCGATCGCTTCTCCTGCCAAAATCTTTAAGAGATTCATCGGCGATCGTCCTTGAGTGATCACGGTTCTCACCCCGGCACCCGTCGCAATTTGGGCAGCCGCAATCTTTGTCACCATGCCACCTGTGCCCCAGCGAGAACCCGCACTGCCCGTCTGCACCTGAAGCTCTGCGAGTTGCTTGATACTTTGAACCCGCGAGATCGGTTGAGCATCAGGGTTGCTGCGCGGATCGTCGGAATAGAGGCGATCGACATCGGTGAGCAAAAATAACCAATCTGCATCGACCAAACTGGCAACTAGCGCTGATAGCGTGTCGTTATCGCCAAATTTGAGTTCATCCACCGCAACCGTATCGTTTTCATTGACGATCGGAACGACTCCCAGTTGCAACAGCTCTTGAAAGGTGCGGTAGACATTCACATAGCGACTCCGCTCAATCAAGTCGCCACGAGTCAGCAACACTTGCGCGATCGGCTGCTGCATTGCCGTAAAAAAGTCATCGTAGATTCGCATCAGGCGACCTTGCCCAACGGCGGCAACAGCTTGTTTAAGGGCGATCGATTTAGGGCGATCGGTCATTCCCAGTCTCGCGCACCCCACTCCAATGGCTCCTGAAGACACCAGCACTACCTGACTTCCTTGCTGTCGTAAGGTACTGAGAACTTCTACCAAGGCAGCGATTGTGGATAAAGCGAGTTGACCCGTCTCAGGCTGAGTCAGGCTAGATGTACCAATTTTGACCACTACTGTTTGAGCCATAGCAAATTTAAAATAATGATTAGATGATTGCGACTGTTAATCACTAAAGAGATGGAGAATCACTCATGAATTTTGCGCTACGATGAATAGCTAACCATAGAGTAAAGAACCGTAGGGTGCAGGATGGAGAATGTCGATCGCGAACAAACGGTAAATGTACTAGCATCTATAGTTAAGCACCTGAGAAAACTCAGAACAAGACTTAGTGAAGCACAAATATCACTTAGAGCAAAGCTAACGCCATGACCCAAACAAAGCAACGGTTCTCAAGTTTTGAGGAGTATCTTGACGATGACGACGGGACGGATAATGTGTATGAATTGTTCAACGGAGAATTAATCGAAGTGCCGCCAGAGCCAGGATTTAATGTCGGAATTGCAGTTTTTCTACTGGCTCAATTTCTTCCACTGGTAGGACATCTGAGAGTCAGACCTCATGGGCTAGAACTCGAAGTTAGAGGCGAACCGCGCAACCGATTCCCAGATCTGACCATCATTTGTGAACAACATATCGAACAACTGAAACGGCGCAACACGATTCGTCTGTCGATGGCTCCTCCATTATTGGTTGTTGAAGTGGTTAGCCCTGGAGACTTGCAGCGAGACCGCGACTATGTGGCAAAACTAGGGCAATATGCAGCGATCGCCATCCCCGAATATTGGATCATTGACCCTGAAACTCAAGAGATATCTGTCTGCAATCTGCTCGGTGGAAGCTATGAAGTGAGGGAGTTTCGAGGAAACGATCGTATTCAACCTCAGCTTGAAATTCTCCAAAGTTTGCAGTTGACGGCTGAAGAGATTTTGAAGGCAGGGGATTAGAGGAGCAATGATTTTTGTAGAACTTAGACGTTAGCTTTCTATAGAGGGAGATAGAAGTATTTGGAAGAAATCAAAAGTCATGATCTTTTCGATTTTATGTCGCAAATCAGCCAAGAGATGTCCTCGGAGTATGCCCGTATTCAGAAACGTGCTACCGAAGATTCTGGTACTGCTGGAGATCAAGGAGAGGAGAACTGGGCTGAACTATTGAGGGATTGGTTACCACCTACCTATCAAATTGTGACGAAAGGCAGAATCATAAACCAGGATGGTAATACCAGTCCTCAAGTTGACGTAATCGTACTAAAGTCGTCTTACCCCAAGAAGCTACTCAATAAGAAGGTTTATTTGGCAGCAGGTGTAGCTGCTGCTTTTGAATGCAAAGTCACTCTCAAGGCTGCTCATATTGCTGAAGCTTTAGAAAGTTGTGTTGCAATAAAGTCATTCTTCACGCCCAGAAAAGGCTCTCCCTTTAAGGAGCTAAATGCTCCAATATTATATGGGTTACTGGCACATTCCCATTATTGGAAGGGCGATAGGTCAACACCAGTTGAAAATATTGAAAATAAACTTGTTGAAGAAGATCGCAGATTGGTTGATCATCCAAGAAAAACAATTGACTTGATCTGTGTGGCCGATCTTGGATCTTGGCATTCCTCAAAGAAGACTTTTTTGACACCGAATCAATACCTCAATTTAAGGACTCCACCAAATCATTCTGGACGATCGCTTGAAACCACTACTGCATACATAGGACATACAAACAACTTTGAGAATCAAATGGAGCACTTTAAACCAATAGGCGCTTTTATCTTTTACTTATTTCACAAATTGGCGTGGGAGAATCAAGAGTACCGTAGCCTTGCTGATTATTATGACCTGACTGATATAGCTGGTTCTGGTAGTGGTCCTGTCAGGTATTGGAACAGCAATATTTATTCTGATGAAATCAAAGTAAAACTTGAGAGATATATAACAGGTGTCGAAAGAAGCATAGTGTCAAATGGTGAACCCTGGGACGAGTGGCAGATCATGTTTTGAGATCATTCCTTCTAAACCTCTGCTAAAAAGATCTTCTCTGCGCTTAGTGTCAACCCTAGTAAGGCATCAGAAATAACGATCGCTGTTGCTCAAAAACTTAACCGTAAATGGATTGGCATCGACATCACTTATTAAAGCATTAGTTTAATTCTCAAACGCCTCGAAGATAGCTATGGAGAAGCAGCCGTCTTTAACGTCAAAATGACAGGCATTCCGAGAGACATGAAATCTGCCGAAGCCTTGGCGAACAAGAACGACTTTCAAGTCAAATCTGGCAAAGTCGATTCTCGTGACATTCGCGATCTCTTGGGCACAATGACCCGCGAAAAAGCCGCCCTTGGCATCTTCATCACCCTCAAAAAACCCACCAAAGATATGCTGCAAGAAGCCAAAACTTGCGGACTCTATCATCACAAAATTATGGGATGTTCCTATGACAAGATTGCGATCGTCACCATTCAAGACATGATCGAAAACGGTCTACGATTGCACGTACCTCTCAGCATGGAAGTCCTTAAATCTGCCCAACGCAAAAACCAGGAAGACAATCAGTTACCGATCTTTTTAGAGCAGATGGACGAAGCCGTGTAGATTGCGGTAACTGCAAAGCAGAAGATCGAGATCAAAGAATTCCGCAGCCCGCTTTTTGCATAGACTAAACTAGATTTTAGGCGCACTTGCACACCTTAAAATTATGACAACATCACTGCCCGGACAAGACAATGCTGTAGCGAATGCAAAGCCTTCCGCCTCAGAAAACGCCACTAAGCGACCGATTTGGGAAATTGTTGCCGAAATTGGCGCTCAGATTCCTGATGAAGAATGGACAACTGTGCCCAGTGATGCCTCCATCAATTACAAACATTATCTGTATGATCAGCTCTCGAAAAACTCATGACGGCTGTGTTTGCTGATGCAGGATATTGGATTGCGCTTTTCAATCCTCATGACGCACTGCATACTAAAGCACTCACAGTTTCTCAAGCAATACAGGCTCAACCGATCGTTACAAGTCAAACGGTGTTAGTGGAGTTTCTCAATCACTACGCATCAATGGGTTCAAGATTTCGTCAACGCGCTGTCGAAGTTGTAGAGCGCCTTCAACAAGAGCCAGATGTTGAAATCATTTCCCAAACCAATGAGCAATTTGATAAGGCTTTGCTTCTCTACGCACAGAGACAAGATAAAGAGTAGGGATTCATAGACTGTGCTTCATTTCTGATTATGCCAGAGCGAAGAATTTCACAGGCACTTCCCTACGATGAACACTTTCGGCAAGCAGGTTTTGTGCCTCTGCTACGGGAGAGCTAACAATCTGAAGGCAAGTCGGGACGCATCGCCCACGCCCCTCGATCGCTCAAATTGCTGAAGTTAACGCTAGAGATTGATCACGACTCCTGCAAACTTAAGCAGATCAATCATCTTAAAGTCTCCGGTCGTGCTGAGAGTCGGTATCCACTCAGGATCTTGCTTCAAATAAGACAAAGAGTCTCCTTCTAGCAAACCAATTAACACCTCTGTAATAATGCGTCCGCCTACCGGACCCATGCGCTTGCCGTCACCCAATACGTCTGCCTCGCGCAACACGTAAAACCATAGGGGCGTACGGGTATCTAAAACAAAGTGCTTGAGGTCAGCAAGATCGCTTGGCTCAAGAATCTTCTCATTCATTGCTTTCGCGACGCTCTGACCCGAAGGTACTCGAAATGCTAGATTTCGGAGCAGATTGCGCTGAGCAAGCGACTGAGGCTCCATACCGGGAATACCCGGCAGATCAAACAGCACTGACGAGAGCCTCGTATCGATCGTTTTGTTAGGACGCGATCGCCCATCTCCAAAATCAAAAAACGTTTGCCAGTCAATAAAGCGGCGTTTCGATCGTTTACCCCCCCGCAGGTCATTGGGGTCTGGATCATTGGGTGCGGGTGAATTGACTCTGCCGTCATCAAAGATCAGCGCAATAAACTGTTCACTATCATCAGGTTTTGCCCCAAAGTTGGCGCGATAGCTGGGACGCACCTGCGAATGCCCAAATCGATAGGCTGCTACCGAAAACTCAACAGGAATGAAGGGCAAGTTGCGCCAGTTATAAAACTTCCGCCCATGGGTCAAAACGTTTGTGACCATCTCTTGACCTACCGTTTTGGGCAGAAACTCATGCACAATAATCCACTGATAGTGCCATCTGACCAAGCGCTGTGCCTCTGCAAAAATCTCATTCGGATTTTTCAATTCTGTTTCTTGCTTGACCCTCGCCACGACTGCGTTGTGAAACTTCAAAAAGGCAAGGTGGAGTTGAGAGACAATCAAGTTTTCGTCGTTGCGGGGGTCACCAATCAGGGCAACGTTTTGACTGTTGCGAGGTAGATCAAATCGGGGTTTGCCATCGCGAGACACGGTACTTGAGTCTGGGATTTCTTCGGTCAGAAAGGTGGTCAGCCCAGAGTCAACGTTTTGATCATATAAGTGAGGTGAGGCGATCGAACCCGACCCATAAACGTTGTCTAGCGCCAAGGTCGGTGTTCGGAAGTTGGCGATCGTTTCTGGGTCTTGCTGACGTTCTAAACTCGATGTAGGGTCGAAGGTCATATCGTGGTCGAGAAACTGACCCAAAAAAGTCATGCCTGCGGTCAGGTTTGGGTTGTTGGGATTTTCCAGACTTTTTTCGGGTTTGGTAATTAGTCCAACGGGGTCATTGATATCATCTTTGGCATCCATGATGCCGCCTTGTTTACCAATCTCTTTGAGGGCTGCTCGCAAGGTGGGGTTGTCTCCTGCAAAGGGCGGTAGCGTTGGGAATAGTCGTCCAAACTTTCCTTGGTCGTGGTAGATAGAGCGAGGAGGGTTCTCTCCTCCTAAAGGCATGGCTCCATGACGGGTCATATAAAGGGTTTCCTTACCGCGATCGGTCTAGCTTAAATTCACCTCCAGACTAACCATCAGGTATTAAGAGCGCGAAAATATAACATCTCGCAGCATATTTCTTGAAGATAAGTAACGCACGATACTGTTTTTTGTAGCTTATAACTGTTACCTCTTGTGATAGTTTTCAACGATTTAACTCTGCGATCGCATCCTCCACAGTTCCTCGAAATACGGTGCCTGCTTGATGAGCGGCTTTCGTTTGAGCAATGTTATTGGCGATTTCTGCACGGCGGTGTTCAATCAGTCGGCGTTGGATGATTTCGAGCAGCGCGGCTTGATCGTCAATGGAGAGAGATTCGATCGCTTCTAACATAGGCGATCGCAGGCGTTTGTTAGATTTGGGAGCGATCGCCCTTCCAACAAAACAGCAGTTTCAATTCCTGTTCTAATTCCCTTCTGTATTGCGACAATAGAATAGAGAAGATATATGTCAAGGTAAGGTCATTATGCAGCTTCGCCAAGACCTTCTAAATTTGATTGAACAGCTTTCTGATGAGCAGTTGGTTTTGTTGATGCCGTTGGTTCTTGCCTTGCGAGATCATCATCAAGTCAAGCAGGTTTCGAGTGAAGCGTCCGGGGCTTATCAGGCTTGGGTAGGCGCGGAAAATGACGTGTATGATGAACTTTTTGTAGATGAGTTGGCAACGCAGTGATCGTGTCTGCGGATATGCTTAATCAGGTTTCGGATGATGTAATGGTGGTGCCTGGTTGTTGGGATATACCTGCAAAGACATTTGTAGCATTCTTTATGGTGCTAACAACAGCGATACCTTACGCCCAGGACTCGCGAAATATCTATACCCACTGATCGGCGATCTGATTCGTGATCGCACCCAACAAGAACCAGGTAAAATCACAGGCGTTGTCGTCCTAGTCCAGCTAGAAAAGTTGGGTTATCGGAAAGCCTTGATGAGCGAAGACTGAGACTCTGTTTTGGATAACTAAACGATCGCCGCCCTACGCGCAGTTGATCTAGCATCCTGCCAGGGTGCAGTCGGGCTGTGGTACAGACAAACGACCATACTGCACTTAATCAACACATTACTAAAACCGTTGAGTTGAGCAAACTGCTATTACGATCACGCAAACTGCTTTACGCACTCATCTCAGCTACCTAGCGAACTAAAATCATTGGGAATCTCATCGGCTGAGATCTGCAATACTTGCATCATCGCTTTCCACTGACGAGGCGTGAGTTTCGCTTCCGTTTCGCCAGAGATCCATCTCTGATAGGTGCGAAGGGGAACGCCACAATGCACCGCAAACTCAGCTTGAGAAAAATGGGTTCGTTCGACTCTCAAAGCTTCGATCGGCGATTGGCTGTCTTGGGGGCGGCGATCTTTGTTCACTCTCAAAATATTGACGCGCCATATTGCCGGATTGATAGGTGACGTGTCATATCGTTTACGAGATGGTTTACCTCTAAGAGCAGCTAAACATAAACTTCTTCTAAACCCCAGCCGCAAAGATTTGTTCTGCGGTAAGCGCCAACTCTGGAAAGGTGTCAGAAATAACCCGATCTTTTCCCCGAAATTGCTGCACTTGATACTCGCCTTCCATCCACTGATAAACCGAAATCGTCGGCTGTTTGGGAGAGCCAATATATCGCTTTGCACCCAATCCTTTAAAATCGACAATCCAATACTCAGGAATGCTCATCCGTTCGTAGTCTGTCACCTTGTTTCCATAGTCGGTGTTCCAATTGGTACTCACCACTTCTACGACTAGTTTGATCGATTTGCCATGCTCGATCGTCGATGATTTCTTCCAGCGGGGTTCATCCTGAAGTGCCCCTCGGTCTAAAACAAGAATGTCTGGTTGGTAGCCACTGTCTTCGCCGGGAGGCTTAACCAGGTAAGTTCTGGGAATGATATAAGGCAATTGCAGCCGTCGAACTTCCAGAAACAATTCACCTGTAGTAAATGCGGTTACTTCTTCGTGATCACCTGTTGGCAGCATTTCAGCGATCGCTCCTCTATAGAGTTCGTAGCGCCCTGCTCGATCGGGATACCACTCTACAAACTCCTCAAAACTCATAAATTTTGGCGAAGCTTGAAACATAGTGCTTGCCTCTCTCATCTTTCAACTGATATTACGATAACGCGAACTGAAAAACTTTCCAGTGTTTGATGGAAAGTTTCCAGCCTTCTATCCTAGGATTCGTGATACATTAACCCCAATCCTTCCGCTTAAACAGGTATCCAATCTTGAGGTTAAAGGGTAAAGGTAGATCATCGTTTAGTCCGCATGATTTGCCGAACAAGATGAAGCCGAGACAATTTTGCCGCTTGTGGTTCAACGTTAGTGAAGAAGACGAGAAAGCCAGAGGCTACCGCACGCAATGCGTAAAACTGCTTTCCCGCGTCATTGGTTTGGAGGAAGACACGATCGAACGTTGGGGTTCAGGGGTCGATTTTCCTGGAATGCCAGACCAATACGAAAACACGCTGGGCTATGCCATGACGATTAAGCGAATGCTGGAAGAAGGCGGAAAGAGTCAACGCGAGATCTTTCAAGCCGTTTTGCAACAGTTGGAAGATTCATAAAATTTATTATTGAATTATTTTCTGACTTTTTACTGGAAACTCTCATCCTTATCTATTGACCCCAAACCAGGGGTTTTTTATTGTTAGAAAGTTCAACTGTTTTTCGTGGCATCTAAAATATGAGTTACCAAAACTCGCTCAGTCCCTGGGTGATTATCGTCGCCTGCCTAATTTTCAGCGTCAATTTATCGATCGATTTCGTCGCCGCACCCACGCCGAAGAATATTTGAAAGTGATTCAGCGCCTTAGCCCCGATGCTGAATTTGAGATTGTCTACGAGATTGCTCAAGCAGAAAGCCATAAACCCTCACCCCAAACCCCTCTCCCGCAGGAGATGGGTTTCAATCAATCTCTGGTTCCCTCTCCTTGGGGAGAGGGCTAGGGTGGGGGCTGCTTTGAGGCGGTTTTAGGAAAGTCGCACATCGCGTCACTAAATTACTTTAAACAAAAATAATCTGTGTAAAAGCATTACAAATAACGCACCTACACCGATTAACCTCAGAGCTTTAGTAGACAGCGTTCACTGTTAGAGAACTGTTGAGCGTCAACGACAAATCAGTTTGAGGATTTACCACTAGCACGTCGGCACTGCCACGTTTCAGCAAGAATTGACCTAAAGCACCCACACCACTCCCGATCAAAACCTTGCCTACAGAAATGCGGCGGTTGCCTGTGATTCCACTAATAATCGCGGCAGCACCCGCCCCGATCGCGGCACCCGTTAAAATACTGCCTGTGCTTGCACCTTTTTGGATGGTTTCTCTGCGGGTCACCACATTAGAAGAGGCATCGATCGACAGGCGATCGCCATTCGTCAAAACCAGCGTTTTCGCAAAAAACTGAGTGCCGCCTTGCGAAGGTCTGAGTTCGCCTTCTACCTGGCTTCCAGCCGGAATCAACAACGCGCCAGACGAAGTGCGAACGTTTCTAGCAATCTTCAGCGTGACTGCACTGGTTTCGTTAGGTGCCACCACAATTTTGTCGTTGTCATAGGTAACAGGCAGAACCGTGCCTCTCGGAATTCTCACCTGACCCGATTGGACGGGTTGAGTAGAAGGATACTGCTGTGAAGGGAACAAGGGCGCGGCGGCAGCATTGCCGATCGCAAAGGGTGCCAGACTTGTAGAGGTCATGCCCAATGTGAGAGCCAGGACAGTCCCCGTTTGCCATTTTCTGAATTTCAACATTTGCACGTCCTTAGAGTCTTAGTCTAGTAGCGATGGTTTCAATGACCGAGGCAAGTTTAGCAAGGTTCCTAATGAGGGAAAAATCATCCAAAGGGCATAAGGTAGGTGCAGATTGTGAAAGGCTTCTGCTATCAACGATGCTCGATCGCCAATCCCCTATTCATGGGGCTACTGTGTATATACAAATGGCTTCAAGTTCGGATTTCTTGGGAATTGTCCCCTAAATCCCCCAAAATGGGGGGACTTTGAATTTTGGAACTCTCTCTTCTCAAAGTCCCCCAAAATGGGGGATTTAGGGGGCTGAAATGGAGCGATAAACGATTTGTGTATACACAGTAGACCCATAGGGTATGTTGAAAAGCCCGATCGCGCCGTCATTTTTAAGAGTTTTTAGAAAAACCGTTACGGACTAACCCTTCAAGCGCGTACACTACAAGAAGTGCGAGTGTACTTCGGTGCATTTGTACTCAATTCACTCGATCGGGCGAATCGCTCTCAATGATTCCTCAGCAACTCACACTCAAGAATTTTTTGAGTTATCGTGCCGCCACGCTTGACTTTCGGGGGCTGCACACCGCTTGCGTGTGCGGAGCTAACGGGGCTGGCAAATCGTCGCTGTTAGAGGCAATTGCTTGGGCGATCTGGGGCGAAAGTCGGGCAGCCTCTGAAGATGATGTAATTCACGTTGGTGAAGCTGAAGCGCGAGTTGAGTTTGTGTTTAGCATGCATCAACAAACCTATCGCGTGATCAGAACTCGGCAACGAGGAAACGGCGTAGCGCTAGAGTTTCAAATTGCCCACGGAGCGATCGCAAGTCACAACTCAGATTCACACTTACCCTCGTTTCGATCGCTCACCGAAAAAGGAATTCGTGCCACTCAGCACTTAATTCTGGAGCATTTGAAGCTCGATTACGATACGTTTGTCAACTCAGCTTATTTGCGGCAGGGTCGCGCCGATGAGTTTATGCTCAAGCGTCCGGGCGATCGTAAACAAATTCTCGCTGATCTGTTAAAGCTACAGCGCTATGATGAGTTAGCAGAGCAAGCCAAAGATAAATCTCGTCAGTTTAAAGGGCAAGTAGAACTGCTAGAACGAAATCTAGCGTCGATTCAACAACAGTTGCAACAAACCGAAGCGATCGCGCTAGAACGCGCCCAGTTAGAGGCAACACTAGCGCAAATGCAGCAGCAGCAAACTGCCTATAATGAGCAGTTGCAGAATCTTTTAGCCAGACAGCAACACCGACAAACCACAAAACAGCAACTCACCTGGCAACAGCAACAGCAACGTAATCTTAATCAAGACTGCCAACGCCTGCAAAAAGAACTCACGCAGATCGATCACCAACGGCAAACGCTAATTGAATTGCTGCAACAAGAACGCGCGATCGCCAATGGATATCAGCAATGGCAAACGCTGCAAATGCGGGAAGACGGCTTTACTACAAAATTTCAAGCCCATCAGGTTGCTCAAGCCAAACGCCAACAATATCAGCAGCAACAAACCACGAAACTCAACGATCTTCAAAATCAGTTACAAAATCTGCAAGCGCAAGGCGTGGTGTTAGAACAACAGTTTCAAGAGATTCAGCGCACCCTCAGCAAAGCTGCCGATGTTGAAGCCGGAGTTGAACAACTGCGAGAGGCACGGCTGCAACTGACTCATCTAGACCAACTGCAAATGCAAGTGGCTCCGCTGCTTCAGCGTCGCCAACACCTGCAAAGCGATCTCGATCGAGCCTCAACCCGACTCACCGCCAGACTTGATGAACTGCGAACTTCTGCACATCAGCTTCAGACCCAGCAGCAGCGTCAGCCCAAACTACAGCGCGCAGCCGTCGAAGTTGCTGATCGCATTGAAGCGTTAGAAAAACTCAAACTCTATCAAGAACAAGTGCGCGAAAAAGGGCTAGAGCGGCGCAGCTTTATGGATCGACTGCAAGCCCATCAGCGCGACCACGAAGCCCATCTCGCCGAATTAGATCACAAACTGCGGATGCTCAAACAAGGCACATTAGGAGATCAAGATCTTGCAGAACTAGAACGTGAGTTGACAGCAGATAGAGTTACGGATGAACAATCCATTCATTCAACCGAGTCCTCATCCGCAACTCAATCTGTTGCGACTCTCACGCAACCCTCAATCCTCGACCCGCAAAATTCTTCTTATCCGCCTTGTCCGCTCTGCGATCGTCCCCTCGATGAACCCCACTGGAATCTCGTCTTACAAAAACACGAGCAGCAGCGGCAAGAAGTGTTCGATCAAATTTGGGTGATTCGAGAACAGTTAGCGGTGTCTGAGCGAGAAATTCAAGTTTTGCGGCGAGAATATGCAGAACTTGACACTCAACTCGCGCAATTTGGCTCGGCGTTAGAGCGACGCGGACAACTGCAAGAACAACTTCAAACTACCGCCGATGTGCAAAAAAGCCTGGAACAACTTACGGTAGAAGCTTCTCAACTCGAACAACAACTGCACGATCGAGACTATGCCACTGATGTGCAAGAAGAATTGACCCTACTCGATCGCAGCCTCCAACAACTGAGCTATGACGAAAAAGATCACGCCCTGGCACGAGGAGCCGTCGATCGCTGGCGGTGGGCAGAAATTAAACTTGCAGATATCAAACAGGCACAGCGACGACAGGCCCAAATGACTGCCCATCAGCCAGAGCTAACAGCTCAAGTGTCTCAGCTAGAACAGCAAATAGAACAGCTTCAGGCAGACACCGCCGCCGGATTTGTGCAGAGCGATCGCCAAATTGCTGAAATTGGCTATGATTTAGCGCAACACAATGCGCTCAGAGTCGCACTCCGGCAGGCACAGCCTTGGCAGTTGCGGTTTCAAGAACTGCGACAGGCACAGCAGCAATTTCCGCAGGTGCAGCAGCGTCTCCAAGACTTGGCGCAAACCCTCCAGACGCGGCTAAACGAGCTGCAAACGGTGAGCCTCCACACTCAAGAACTCGTCAGTTATTTAGAGCAAACATCCGATTTTACGGCTCAGATTCAGGCGATCGAACAAGAACTACAACGGCAGCGCCAACAGCTAGATGAACAGCTTGCCCGTCTGGGTCGGCTTCAGCAACAGCAACAGCAGCAAGACGCGCTCAGAATTCAAGATGGAGAACTCAGAACCCAGTTAACCCTGGCACGTCAGCAGAGCCGAGTCTATCAAGAACTCGCCTTAGCCTTTGGCAAAAATGGCATTCAGGCACTCTTGATTGAGAATGTGCTGCCGCAGCTAGAAGCGACAACGAATCAAATTCTTTCTCGTCTCAGTGCCAATCAACTGCACGTTCAATTTGTGACTCAACGCACCGCCCGCAGTGCAAAATCTTCTAGCAAATCGACGCGAGGCATCACCCAAAATCCCAAATCGATCGAGACCCTCGACATTCTGATCGCCGACGCTCACGGCACACGCCCTTATGAAACCTATTCAGGCGGAGAAGCCTTTCGGGTTAATTTTGCAATTCGTCTGGCGCTGGCTCGATTGCTATCACACCGATCGGGCACTGCCCTGCAAATGCTGATTGTTGATGAAGGCTTTGGCACACAGGATCAAGAAGGCTGCGATCGCTTGATTGCGGCGATTAATGCGATCGCGCCTGACTTTTCCTGCATTCTCACAGTTACACACATGCCCTATTTTCGAGAGGCGTTCCAAGCGCGCATTGAGGTCACAAAAACCTCTGAAGGCTCACAAATTATGCTCTGCCTCTAGGGATCTATCAAAATTAAATTGCCAGAGTGATTGTATCAATTTGATTTAACGTGAGATCGATGAAGTTTTTCGCTGCGGTTGCAAATCCGGATTGCCCCCTAAATCCCCCAAAATTGGGGGACTTTGAACCTAAACTCTGAGCTTAAAGTCCCCAAAATTGGGGGATTTAGGGGGCAGAAGCCGCTGAAAACGAAGCGAAAGAACTCATCGAACTGACGCTAAATTAAGCAAATTTACGTACGGGTAGGGCACTGCCGTGCCTTCAACCTTGCAAGTAACCGACGTTATGTAATTTACGATCCTTAGATTTTTCTTCACCACTACAAAATTTCAACCGTTCCGCTTTGACCATCGATGCGAACAGACTGCCCATCGCGCAAAAGATGAGTCGCGTTGTTGACATCCATCACAGCGGGAATGCGATATTCACGAGCGACGATCGCCCCGTGCGACAACCGACCGCCAACCTCCGCAATCAATCCTCCCACTCTTGCCAAAAGCGGTGCCCAGCCAGAATCTGTATAAGGAACCACGAGAATGGTCTCTCGATCGAGGTCAGTTACATTTGCTGACAGCGATCGCATCACTTTAATGCGTCCTTCAACCTGTCCGGGGCTGGCCCCAATGCCTTGCAACTGCTGAGAAGATTGCCAATTTTGCAAAATCGGGGCGGGTGGATCGTCTCCATAGACGATCGTCGGAACTTGCTCAAGCTGATCATCGGTCTGAAGGCGCGATCGACGTTGAGCAATCACTTGAGGAATCCGCTCAAGCATTTGGCGATCAAGATGCGAGGCTTGGCGGACTTCTTCTAACGCTAAAAAAAAGATATCACCCGGTTCAGAAAGTATGCCCGATTGCAGCCAATCCCTTTCTAACGCAACAAAACTCCATCGCAACTCTGCTAATAGCTGACTATAAACTTCTGTGACTCGCCCTTTGAGACCAAACCGACGCTGAACAAACCCAGCTTTACGTGGCTTAACTGATTCTGCTCTAAGGGGCGGATTCAAACAAAACTGAGCAAATAAATCTCGAACAGGTTGTGAGTATTCTCTCCAAGTAGGCACCGCAATATCGGTTCCGACCTCACTTAAATAGCCATAACGATTTAAGATTTGGTCAAACCGATCGAGAATTTCTCGCCCGTTGACTGTTCTGTCTAGCATTCCAAAAAGTTCTGAACTGCTAACAGCATTTTTATCTGTCCCAGTTATCTGTTCATTGCTGATTAAATCTTGATGGGCTGCGATCGCTAATGCTTGCAGCGATCGCAGTGCCGCCACCTCTGGCGTATCTCCATTGTCAATCTGTTCATCGCTAACTCGCAAAATCGCCTTTCGCAATGCTGCACTCAACGGAACCAAAATGCTATAAAAAGTGGCAGTTTTGAGCAACTCAAGAATCAGCTCAACTCGCTCTACCAGATTAGCAACAGACAATTCAGAAGTGGGATGCGTCGCAACCTCGTTGAGAAAAGGAGAAAATCTGCGGCGATCGTCCCGACCAAAGTTCTGCTCAAGCTGCCATTCATGACCGATTAACCGCAGCAATCCCGGCAGATTGCGAAGCGTTGACTGCACCGGAGGCTTACTAAATGTTGCCCCTCTCGTGAGAAACTCTAAACTCTCAGACGGCAACCCCATTCGTCGAAAAAGTTGCCCTAGCAGTGATGCGTTGAAATAAGCGCGAGAGTAGTGCAGCGTTGCCGTGTCATTAAAATCGAGTCCTTGAGCGCGATCGCCCAGCACGATCGTAAAAATTTCTCCCCAAACGCCGCACGTCAACGGACGATTGATCGACCAGGTAAGCGGACGAATCAACCCCGGAATCACTTCAGCCGCAATCTTACGAGTCCAGATTGGCAACAGAGTTGTGATGGGTCGAGACTGCAACACCCACAAAGCGCGACCATCATAAGTCCACTCCACATCTTGAGGAACGCCGTGATACTGATTCTCAAGACGGCGCACCAGAAAAGCCACTTGCTGCACTAATCTCGGTGGAATATTGCCTACTCCCGTGACTTCCAATATCAATTCATCGGGTAAAACCCAATCCGAATCTAGCGTTAAAGCATCGGGGACTTGAATCTCATAAGCTTCTGGAGTCACTCGTCCTGATACGATCGATTCTGCATCACCCGGCAGGGCTTCAATAACAACCGCATTGCCTTGCCTAGAAATGGGATCGCGACTAAAGGCAACTCCAGAAAACACACCCCGAATTTGCTTCTGAATCAGCACCACCATCGAACTATCAGATAATCCACGATCGCGCCGATATTGAACTGCCGAAGCGCGATTATAAGACTCTAAACATTGCGCGATCGCGGGCAGCAGTTCTTCTCGCCGCGTCACGCCCAAAATTGTTTGATATTGTCCTGCCGCCGAAGCCGCCTCAGAATCTTCTCCGATCGCAGAAGATCTGACGACCAAAGGCTCCGCCTCAGAAGGCTGAAGAATCTCGATCAGCGGCGCAGGGTCATCACCCGGAAACAAAACCCAACCCTCTGGCACTGGGTAGCCCGATCGCTTCAGATCCGATAGAGTTGCCGCTTTTTCTCCTGCCTTGCCCGGTAACAAACGTTGATCGAGAGAAACTAGGGAGCGATCGCCCCGAAAGAATTTAAACATAGACTGAGATGTTTTTTGCGCGGCTTCAGTCCTCATATCTAAGTCGTCTGGAATCTTTTTGTAAATCCATCCTAAAAGGACTGCTAACGCGATCGTCATCACAATCAATGCAGAGTCTTGAGAATGCCGCAACGCAGTCACTAGGGGGAATAAAATCAGAATGCCGATTCGACCCTGGCTGCGTTCTCGAAGAATTGTAAAGCCGATGCCACCGATTAAGAAAACCAGAAGAGCAGAAATCGGGTCGTGTACTGCGTAACCCCAGACGACATTCGTCGTGCCCGCCCCTTGGCTAATCCAATAACGCCCAAACACCAAAGCAATCAGTGCAATCATTTCCCACTCAGCATGATCAGGAAAGAAAGCACGAGCCAGAAAAACGGCTGCAATTCCTTTTAGCGCCTCCGACAGAACGGCTAAAATTCCGGCAAACTTTCCGCCATGATAAAAAGCAGCCGAGACACTCACATTTCCGGTGCCGAGATTTTTTAACCGTTTCCTAGTAATTCCATAAGTCATCCAATCGATCAGAGGCAGACCTCCCAAAATTGGACAGATTATGAAGATCACGAGAGATCCCCAGACTTGGGTGAGCGTCATGACTGTAAAAGCAAAATAAAACCTTTCTTGCAGTCTACGATCGTGTTCAGCAAAAAGTCTAAGTTTTCTCTAAAGTCTTCATTGCTGCAAAGGCCAAACATTCAAAAAGCCCTCCACGCAAGTGGAGGGCTTTTCTATGTCAGACCGATTCTACCCAGGAAAGCTTAACCGTGGATAGCAGGCGCAGACAAAGCCACAGGTGCCACATCGCCCGATGCCAGGTCAAGCGGGAAGTTGTGGGCATTCCGCTCGTGCATCACTTCCATCCCCAAGTTCGCTCGGTTGATCACATCCGCCCAAGTGCTAATCACTCGTCCCTGCGAATCAATGATGCTCTGGTTGAAGTTGAACCCGTTCAGGTTGAACGCCATCGTGCTGATGCCCAACGCCGTGAACCAAATGCCGACGACGGGCCAAGCGCCGAGGAGGAAGTGCAAGGAGCGACTGTTGTTAAACGACGCATATTGGAAGATCAACCGCCCAAAGTAGCCGTGCGCGGCCACAATGTTGTACGTCTCTTCTTCTTGCCCAAACTTGTACCCCGCGTTCTGCGATTCGTTCTCGGTCGTCTCTCTCACTAACGAGGAGGTCACCAACGAACCGTGCATCGCACTGAACAAGCTACCGCCGAAAACTCCAGCGACTCCCAGCATGTGAAACGGGTGCATCAAGATGTTGTGCTCAGCTTGAAACACCAACATGAAGTTGAAGGTGCCACTGATGCCCAGGGGCATGCCGTCCGAGAACGAGCCTTGTCCGATCGGGTAGATCAAAAACACGGCAGTCGCAGCGGCGACGGGGGCGGAGTAAGCAACGCAGATCCAAGGACGCATGCCGAGACGGTAGGACAGTTCCCACTCGCGTCCCATGTAGCAGAAGATGCCGAGTAAGAAGTGCAGAACGACGAGTTGGTAAGGACCGCCGTTGTAGAGCCACTCGTCTAATGAGGCGGCTTCCCAAATTGGGTAGAAGTGTAAGCCGATGGCGTTGGAGGAGGGGACAACCGCGCCCGAGATGATGTTGTTGCCGTACATCAAGGAGCCAGCCACGGGTTCGCGGATGCCATCAATGTCTACCGGAGGGGCAGCAATGAAGGCGATGATGAAGCAGAGGGTCGCGGAGAGCAGGGTGGGAATCATCAGCACGCCGAACCAGCCCACATACAGGCGGTTTTCGGTGGAGGTGACCCAAGAGCAAAACTGCTCCCACAGGTTGGCGCTTTCGCGTCTCTGAATTGTGGTCGTCATGGTGAGTATGAGTGCTAATTGAGGTATGAATTGTGGACTTGCCACACCTCATACAATAAACGAGACTTTAAGCTTTGTAAAGGATTCTCACAATATTTGTAGATGTGTAAAACTCTTGGTTCGCGTCCTTCGCACCTACAAAGGGATGCGGCTTTCTGGTAACACAATGAGGCGCGACAGGCGGAAGCACAGTAGGATGGGGGTAGACGTGAATCACCACTGACCTATGGCTCAACTGCAAATGACTGAACTGGAAGTTTATCAGGGACAGTTTGGAGAGTTTACGATCGACTCCAGCGATCGTCGCGGGGTTATTATCTACCGAGGTGGGCTGCTGGTGGCAGCACTGAGCTTTGCGATCGCAACTGGGCTTGTACTCTGGCAAGGAAGTGACCCCTTCATTCTCAACGTGCTGACCCTGCTTTACTTTGTTTTTTGGGTTGGGTTGGGTGTGAGTTTATTTACGATTCATATCTATCTAAAGCCGCTGCATCAAGCACTTCAAGCGTTTTGGGCGATCGGAGGCATCACCTCTCTGATGTTTGCAGTTAAAAGTTCAGAACCGCTTGCTCTCTATATCTATAGTCACCCGCTGACAATTTTTGGAGTCGGTTTTGGCTTTGCTGCGTTGACCGGAATCTTTTTTAAAGAGGCTTTTTGCTTCGATCGTTTAGAAACGAAGCTACTCACTCCTCTAATTCCTGTCTTACTTTTAGGGCATCTAACAGGTTTCTTGTCGATCCAGTGGGAGCAGATTTTGCTAGGAGCTTGGGCGTTTCTATTTGTGGTGTTTGCAATTCGTAAAGTCATTCAACCCGTTCCGCCTGATATTGGCGATAAGAGCGTGTTTGAATATCTGCACTCGCAACACCTCAGAAACAATGCTTCAAGACTATCGACTCCAAAAAATTAAAATTTGGCTCTTTGGTCGTCGAGAAAAGTGGGCTTTAACGGCTCAAGGCTGACTGGTGAGTTTCATCACTGTCAGATTGAGGGAACACTTAACCGAGAATCACCTTAACGTGAGGACGGGAAATTGGAGGAACGTGCGTTTTGGCTGGCATGGTCGCAAATTTCGGGCATTGGCCCGGTGCTGATTAAGCGACTATATCGGCATTTTGGAAGCTTGGCATTAGCTTGGGAAGCCAGCCCAAAAGAGTTAGTTGAAGTCGAAGGAATTGGGAGCCAAACCGTAGAAGAAATTTTGCCCCAGCGAGTAAAGTGTCAGCCCGATCTTCTGCTGCAACACCATGAACAGAAGAACGAATATTTTTGGACTCCGGCCGAAGCTGACTATCCTCGATTGCTGCGAGAGATTCCTGACCCACCGCCTGTGTTGTATTATTGCGGCGATTCTAAGCTAGTTAAAGATCTGGGAACTCTGCCTGCGATCGCCATTGTAGGAACTCGCGAACCCTCAGATTATGGCAGACGCTGGACGCGCAAGATTAGCTCTGCTCTGGCACAAAATGGATTTGTGGTCGTTTCTGGTTTGGCAGATGGCATCGATGCCGAAGCCCACCGCAATTGCATTGAGTCTGGAGGTAAAACCGTCGCCGTGCTGGGAACAGGTGTCGATGTGGTTTATCCCTGGACAAATCGCCGTCTTTATCAGGAAGTGCTAGAAAACGGATTAGCTCTCAGTGAATATCCAGCCGGAACTCAACCCGATCGCACTCACTTCCCCCGCAGAAATCGTATTGTGGCAGGGCTGTGTCGAGCTGTCTTAGTGATTGAGGCTCCTAAAAAATCGGGCGCTCTAATCACGGCGTATCTTGCCAACGACTATGGGCGCGATGTCTATGCCCTACCTGGCAGTTTAGACAATTCTAAATCAAAGGGCTGCCTCGCCTTAATTAGCAAAGGCGCACAAATGATTTTGGGAGAAGCAGAGTTGCTCGAAATGTTGGGGACGATGCCTCAGCTAGACTACCCAGTGATGGAAGCGACCCAGTTACCTCTAATCGACCTCAGTGCCGAATTAAGTCAGGTATTGCAGTCCGTCAACACGATCGTTCAAAGTGATGAAATCGATACGGCGGCTTTTGACACGATCGTCCAGCAGACAGGAATGCCAGCAGGTTCGGTGTCAGGCGCATTACTACAGCTAGAAATGTTGGGACTCGTTTCACAATTGCCAGGAATGCGCTATCAAGTTCACTGAGGTGAGCTTAATGAATTAAGGGTCAGATAGTTCGCTTTGAAGCGAAAGCACAACTACTGAAGAAAGAAGTGAAGTAGCAAGCTTGCAATTTTTCAAAATGAGTTTGGCTGAACGCCCCAGCACACTGGCTTCTTTCTGGCTTAGAACAAAGCAAGAGATCGAGGTCGCCCAATGGCTCAAGCAGAGGCTACGGCATTTGGGGGTCGGGTTCTAAACCCCACTGATGTTTGAGAAAGTGACGATACATCGTTTCACGCATGATCATCTGCTCATAGAGCTTGATCAAAAAGTCTTGAGCTTGCTCGTGGCTCATTCTCTCGACTTGTGTCTCAAACGATCGAATGCTGAATTTTTGCTCCAAAGACAGTTCTACAGGTTGGCTCATAATACGCTCCAATGTAAAAGAGAGAGTAGGTCAGTCAAAGAATCATCGACTTGGGAGGTCGTGGATAGATTCTGGGTGGACTTATTTGATTGTTCAAAGATAGACTATGAGTCAATCAATCTATCCACCTGTTATTACAAAAGATAACAACTATTTGACAAAGTGACCATACCCCAGTTGGCTTACTTTGAATGAAGTGCTCGTACCTCTTTAGAAAGGAACCTCAGAATGTATAGGCTGTGACAGGTTGAGAGAATTTCTAGTAACAATTACTACAAATCGAGGACTCATTGATTAGGTAAGTCCTCCAACTGATAGGGGCATGATTAGATTTTCTCAAGATGTCGTAGATAAACAGTTTCGTCAAAAGTGTGGTTAATAGTCGCTGCCGCTTAGACCGTCGATCGCCACAATTACGACGGTGATATTATCTCGCCCACCCTGCTCTTTTGCAGCGTTAATCAACGCAGAGGCGGCTTTTTCGCAAGCTTGAATCGGTTTAAGCTGATCGGTAATTCGCTGATCAGACAGTTCTTCGGTCAAGCCATCACTGCAAAGTAGAAGGCGATCGCCCGACTGCACAGATAGCGACTTCACCTCAATTTGCTGGAGATCTTCTCGCCCCAAACATTGAGCCAGCACATGTCTGAGGGGATGGGTTCGCGCCTGATCGGGCGTGATCTCTCCCAAGCGCATTGCCCGTGCCACCCAAGTGTGATCTTCAGTCATCTGTTCAAGTTCTGAGCCACGCAGACGATAGAGCCGCGAGTCACCAATGTGAGTGCAGAAAGGTTGTTCATCGCGAAAGATCACAACGACCACGGTCGTACCCATGTCCGATCGCTCTGGATGCTGCTTTTGATCGTCTAAGATCGCCTGATTTGCCTCTAGCAGCGATTTTTCTAGCAAATCTTGTGAGGGGAGCGTTGATTGCCAACGGGTGTCTAGACAAAACTGAATCGCTTGTGTTGCTAGACGACTCGCTTCTTGCCCACCTGCATGTCCGCCCATGCCATCTGCCACAATAAAAAAACGCCCATCCGGATCGAGGTAATAGGCATCCTGGTTGACAGCACGGATTAACCCCGTATCAGTCATCCCTATAAAGAGGCGTTTCATGGCTGGGCAAAGGTAGTTAGAGACATTTTAGTTTAGGGCATTCTCTCATAGCGATCGAGCTTAACCAGCAGTCGAATTAACACGATCGCGACAGCAAGAGCCGCCACCGCCATGGCGAGGGCTAACCAGGGATAGCCATTGACAAACAAAATAGTCGCTGAAACCGTAAACGCAGAGGTCAGCAGGGTGTAATTTGTGCCCATATTTACGCCACTGATGCGCCGTAAGACCCGATCGGTTTCGGTTGAGCGCACTCGAACGCGAATATCGCCTCGCTCTAGCTTGTCTAGCGTGTCTTCGATGCGGCGGGGCAACCCAAAGGCAGTATTGCCGACCTGCACAGCCTGACGGCTTAACTCATTCAACAGACTGCCTGCTTCCGAGGAAGAATTTCCATTTGTCATAAGCTGCATTGCAAAAGGTTTTGCAACCTCCATAAAGTTAAACTCTGGGTCTAAACCTTTGCCTACACCTTCTAAGGTTGAGAAGGCGCGCATCACAAAGGTAAATGTAGCAGGAAATCGAAACGGCTGATCGTAGGCAATTTCATATAAATCGTCGCTGATGGCGCTCACAGACTGATCTTCAAAGGGTTTGTCCATGAAGTTGTCTAACATGAACTGCACCGATCTCCGCACCGGACCCATATCATCGGTAGGGGCTAAGGCTCCGAGTGCAATCAGTGACTCAACGACGCGATCGGCATCTTTTTGAGAGATCCCAAAGAATGTGTCTAACAACTTTTCACGTGTGATTGCCTGCACCTGCCCCATCATGCCAAAGTCATAGAAAATCAGAGAACCATCGGGGCTGACTGCAAGATTGCCTGGGTGGGGATCGGCGTGAAAAAAACCATTGTCGAGCAGTTGATGTAAATAGGCTCTAGCACCCATTTGGGCGAGTTCTTTGCGATCGAGTCCAGCAGCTTCTAAGGCTTCATAGTGACTAATCTTGATCCCCGGCGCATACTCTAAGGTCAAAACACGAGGAGACGTGTAGCGCCAATAAACTCTAGGCACTTTTACCCAATCCATGCCTCTAAAATTGCGACGGAACGTATCTGCGTTGCGTCCTTCGTTGAGGTAATCGATTTCTTCCCAGAGAATTTTGCAGCACTCGTCGTAGATGCCCAACCAGTCGCGCCCCTTGCCCCACTCTGGATGATTTTGAAAATAGCGAGTGATGCCTTTAAGAATTTGTAGATCAATCTCAAACAGCTTGCGAAGTCCGGGACGCTGAATTTTAACAACAACCTCTTCGCCAGAATGCAGTTGGGCCCGATGAACTTGCCCTAGACTGGCGGCAGCCAGCGGAATTGGGTCAAAGCTGCGAAAGAGTTCTTCGATCGATTTCCCTAAATCTTGCTCAATAATTGATTCGACCTGCTCATAGCTAAATGCCGGAACTCGGTCTTGCAGCTTTGACAACTCTTCAACAAACTCTGGAGCAAATAAGTCAGCTCGCGTTGAAAAAAGCTGCCCGATCTTGATGAATGTGGGCCCAAGGTCTAGCAGCGTCTCGCGAATCCAAACAGCTAGAGTGCTGCGTCTCGCTGCCTTTTTTTCGTCTGAGATGCCGCCCTGATAGCTCCAAGACTTTTTATAGAGCCATCTCGCCCCCAACAATTTAAGCACAAATGCCCAAATGTCAATGAAGCGACCTCGGCGCGAATAATTTTCCCGACTCCAGCGATAGGCTTTGGCTGAGTGAGGTTTTCCCATCGATTTGTGTGCTCTATCAGCCATTGTAGAGGTCGATACTACGGAATTATCTAAGGGATGTAGTGAGGGTTCAACTGCATATAATTCTGCCTGGTCATCGCTATGTGTCTGCTTGATTTCAGACGAGGTGCCGAGTGGATGGCGTACAGTTTCCCCGGTTAGGGACTGGAGATCGTGCAGGTCAGCATCCACTGCTGGTGGCTTCGCCGTTTCTGTCAGGATTTGGCTGGGCGATCGCTGAGGCTTACTGGAGTCATTTGGAGAAACAGACACTCGACTTTCCAACTAAAGAGGGCTGATCTAAGGGCGGCGGTGTTTAGCCACGATCGCTGAGTTTTTTAAACAGAACGGCTGCGATAGACTTGCAGGGCTGATCGGAGTTGGGCAATTTCAGCGCGAAGTTCATCGATCGTGGCTTGCAGATCTTCAGTTTGAGAGCCTACACGCACACCAGTCGAAGCCGTTCTTGCTTGCATCGCAATCTCTTCTTCACGGGCTGCTCTTTCAGCCACCTGATCGACAAAAGTCCGTAAGTTTTCTCTCTGCTCGGCATCAAACTTGCCCAACTCACTCAGGGCATTTGTGACCCCATTTTCTAGCTGTTCGTAAGCAATCTCGGCGATCGCTCGACCGACAAAAAAAGCATGAATCAGGGAATTATTCATCAAAAATCTACCAAGCGCGCTGCCAAAATTATAGCTTGCTTAGGAAAGGGATGAAGGATAGGGACTTTAAAGTTTGGGGTCTTCTGGGATAGTTGGCACCACGACTGACCCGCGAGTGGTGCCAGTAGAAGGCTTGGCGGGAGGCACAGGATCAGCTACGTCCGCAGGAGCCGGGGCGGGAGCGATCGGCGGTGCACTTGGAGCGGGAACAGTCGGGATCGGTTCGGGTTGCGCTGTCGGGACAGCAGGAGCCGGTTTTGTGATGGTTGATTGACGAGGCGCTGTCGATCGAATGGGTGGCGCGATCAATTCCTCTGGAGCGGTCACCTTGCGAGGCGGCGCGTCGTCTGAAAACCTTGAAGCGGATGAAGCACTTTGAGGAGATGCCAAATTGTTGCGATAATCGCCCGGAGTTACACCTGGTTTCTCGATCGGGACATCAGACACGTCTCCTTGAGGGCTTAGCGTCCCCTTCCAATCTTTTGAAGGAAAGGCTTGGTCTGGGTGAAAGAAACTGGCACCTGGAGCTTGAGCGGCACTAAAACGCAGAGCTAACCCGAAGCCAATTCCGATCGAGACGGCGGCAGCACTGGTCAGCCCAATAAACTTAGGAAGATGTCGGCTGATTTCGAGCGGGATAGTCATTGATGTGAAAGCCAGCTTACGGGTTGTAGATGCTGAAATTGTTTTGGGCACAGCAGGTAAAGCTTCCTGAACTGCTGGCGCGATCGCTAAAGGTGCCGTTAAGCGCTCACTTTCTTGAGAAACCACGGGTTTAGTGGGTTCTCGTTTAGGGAGAACGGGTAAAGCGGTGGCGGTTCCGGCGGAGTTGCGCTCTGCGCTAATCGCCGGAGAAAGCGGCTTTGCAACCTCTAAAACTGGCTCCATGATTGGGGCATCTTTTTGAGCAGGTTGACCCGGAAGAGGAGCCGCTATTGCCGTGACAGACTTGAGCGGAACGGCTTCGCTGGGCAGTAAACGGAGCCAAGCGGCGATCGTGGAGGGGCGACGAGTCAGATCAGAGGTCATGCCTTGCAAGATCGCTTGCTTGAGTGCCGGATTCCACGCTTCTGGGTCTAGCTGAGGAGAGCGTCCTGGAGCGCGAGCAGACAGCAAATAATAGAGAATGGCAGACAGCCCGTAGAGGTCGATCGCAAATCGATTATCAGCACCCCAAAGCGCATCAGGTGGCGCAAAATCATTAGAGTCAAAAATGTTGGTTTGAGGAGGGCTGACCGCACTCGCAACCTCGTGGGCGATTCCGAAGCCCACCAGCACGGCTAGATGAGTTCCGGGTCGGCGAATAATTGACTGAGGATTAAGATTGCGGTGAATTAACCCATTGTGATGGGCGGTGTCGATCGCCGAGCCAATTTGTCGAATGTAGTGAATCGCTTCGGCTTCAGGCAATGCCCCTTTGGATTTCACCACCTCTGCCAGCGTTTGCCCTGGCACATGCTCCATCACTAAAAAGGGCAGGTTTTCTTCTTGAAAAAAGTCGAGAACGCGGACAATGCTGGGATGCTGACTTCTAGCAAGGAGGCGCGTTTCTTCGACAAAACGCTGGTGCAAATGAGGAAAGCTACGAGTCACCTGCAAACTAGCATCAAGCGTCTTGATCACAACGGCTTGATTTAAGAGCGTTTGGGTCGCGAGGTAAGTCGCCCCAAAGCCCTCTTCTCCCAAAACTTGATTTAAGAGATACTTTCCGCCTTGTAGCGTTGATCCTGGTTTTAGCTTCATGCTTGCCCCTCGCACAATCCCAACTATGCTACCCCTTTCTAAGAAATTTTTGAGAATCAGGAATCACGAGTTTGGGGCATGGTGCTGTGCCAAATACGCCTCAGCTTCGGCTCGATCGTGCACTCTCCCATCCAAAGTTGCTGACAGCAAATCGTCTAAAATCTGCTTAAATTGCCGACCCGGTTTGTAGCCCAAAGCTTTCAAATCGTTGCCGTCTAAAGGTGGCTTTACGGTTGACCAAATCGTCAAATAACGCCAGATTTGCTTACGAATAGCACGAGAACTCTTGACCGCAACCAAAATCAAAAGCGGCAGTTCATAGGGCTTTAAATATTGCACAATTTGGCTTGGCGACAGACTGATCGACAAGGATTCCAGCTTAGATCGAACGGGTTCTAGCTGAACTAATCGATCGATGCCATCGGCAGAAAGTTGCAGGTTTTGAGCAACGGAGGCACGATCGTCAGGTGCGAGATGCGCGATCAAAACTTCTAAAAGCAATTGCCAAGATGGTAGAAGTTGCGAACGATCAAGCCGATGCAGCCAACGATCGGCTGACCGCAGTTGCCACCTCAATTCATCGTCTAGCTCTAATTTGGGATGAATACAGCGCAAAGCTCCCAGGTGTGCTAATTGGTTTAAAGCTGCTTTCCAATAAGACGATTGCAGTATGTATTTGAGTTCTGATTTGAGACGAGTTTGCAGGGCAGGGGCAATGACTCGACCCGCGACTTGACGATCTTGGATTTGTTCGTAAATGCCACTCGCGATCGCGTGACGAATATAGCGTTCGGTCTGTGGCTCAATCTCAAATCCTAATCGGGTGGCAAACCGGACGGCTCGATAAATTCGAGTCGGATCTTCAATAAAACTGTTGGGGTGTAAGACGCGAATTTGCTTTGCCTGCAAGTCTAGCGATCCGCCAAAGAAGTCTAGCAATTCGCCCGGCCCCTTGCGGGTATCTGCGAAGCGCGGATTAGTCAGCCGCAGCGCCATTGCATTGATGGTGAAGTCCCGACGATAAAGATCTTGACGAATTGAACTCGCCTCAACTTCTGGGTTTGCCGCCGGGTATGGATAAAACTCAGTTCGGGCGGTGGCAATATCAACCCACAAAGAGTCGAAGGTTGGATCTTTGTGCCATAACAGCGCCGCAGTTTGAAACCGTCCGTGAATATCTAAACGCACATCGGGATAGAGACGTTGCAGCGATCGCGCTAACTCCACCCCCGCGCCGACATCAGCAGAACGGTGAAACCCATCGACGACTAAATCAATGTCGGTCAACATCACGGGTTGATCAGAATCGGTCAGCAGCAAATCGCGCACGGCTCCGCCCACCAGATAGAGATGCCAGCCGTGCTGTTCTGCCTGGTTTGCGGCGATCGACAAAAATTCTTGTAAATGAGCAGAAAGCCGATCGAGGCTGATTTTGGATTTTGGACTTTGAAGGGTGGATTTTGAGTGGTTGTCAGGTCTTTGGTTAGTGTCAGCTTGATGAAGTTGCCGCAGCACGTCTGTGCGAGTCACAATGCCGACGAGTTGCCCTTGATCTAAAACGGGTAGGCGACCAATATCGTAAGTCACCATTAATGACTCGATTTCTGGCAGTCGGGCATCAGGCGCGATCGTCTTTAAGTTCGTGGTCATATAGCCTTTAACCGGGGCATGACCAAACCCGTGATAAAAAGCTATATCCAAGTCGCGACGAGAAATAATTCCGACTAGTTGATCATTGGCATCTACGACTGACAGCCCAGAATGACCATAGCGCAATAGAATTCGTTGAGCTTCGTCGATCGTCGTGTCAGGACGAATCGTGCGAACTGGCGATGACATCAACTCTCGTGCCGTTAGAGATGGCGGAATCTGAGCCTCAAACTGGGTGAGCAGCTGCGTCAAGATTTCCTGAAAATCACCATCCCGCAAAGTCAGCGCGGCAGCTTTGGGGTGTCCGCCTCCGCCCCAGGGTTTAAACAATTCGTTGAGGTTGGTGCCTTCGATGCGCGATCGCCCAATCACACTCAAAACGTTGGCTTCATTCACTCGGCAATCGACTCCCCGGCAATAGCGATGCAGCAACAGCAGCGCATCACTTTCGGTCAACTCCACTAATCGAGAGGCGAGACTCGAAAGCCCAGGCACATAGTCATCGGTTTTGAGAATCACCCAAGAAACGGTGTAACCCTGAACGGTTTTGGATTGCAAATTTTCGAGTGCCACTCCTAGTAAGTCTTGCAGCGTGGGTGAGAGTCCGGGATCGATATACTCTGCGATCGCCCTTAAATTAGCTCCTTGCCCCATCAGCCACGCTAACGCCGACGCATCTCTGGGAGTGGCATGATCAAAGGTTAGAGAACCTGTATCGACGTGAATTCCGAGTGCCATTGCCGTCGCCTCGATCGCCGTCAGCAAAATTTGCGCGATCTGAAGTCGCTCAACGATTAAAGTGGTCGTAGCCCCAACCGCTTCAACGTGGCGGTCTTGGGCAAAAATATCGCTCTCTGTATCCGAGTGATGGTCATAAAGCGTAATCGGGATATCTGGCAAATCTAACCATTCTGCAACTTTGCCCAAACGATCGCGCCGTTGACTATCGACCACCGACAGCGATCGGATGCTTTGCGGATTCACCGATCGCCGCTCAATCAAGGCATATTCATCTCGATGCAGAGCCAGAAAATCTCGTACGGTAGGATGCGCTCCTCCTGCCAGCACAATTCGTGATCCCGGCAAGAGGCGAGATAGCCCGATCGCCGCACCCAACGTATCGAAATCTGCCGTGATATGACATAGAATCAGATCCATTTTTCTGATAGGTTACTACTTATGGCTAGTCAAAGTTGCAGCCTGTATGCCGCCAAATCTAGATTTAATTTGTTTGCTGTAGTAGGGAGAAGATAATGACAATTTTGTTTCAAGCCGCCTTGGCTGCTCTAGTAATATTCTCATTTGTGATGGTGGTTGGGGTGCCCGTTGCTTATGCATCTCCTCAAAACTGGGATCAGTCAAAGCGCCTACTTTATTTGGGTGCTGGAATCTGGACTCTGTTGGTGCTAACGGTTGGGGCATTAAACTTCTTGGTTGCTTAAGAATCTTGTAAACTAGGGGAAGAAAACTTAGTGCTTTCGACCCCTTTTAAATTAGAGTTCCGTCCGCTAAAACTGCTTGAGTAAGCGCCAGATTTCGTCACGAAATGTAGAACCTAAATAAAATACTGTGTCAACTCTATTCAAAGACTGACGATCCCGGTAGATTGAGTAAATATTCTTAGGTTTGCACCCAAGGGTAAAAGTAGGGGCAGTCTACCTTCGATCGTAGCTGTGAAATGTTGACGCTTAGATTGAAACAATGACTATTTTTGAAGGATCGTTCTCGCAAACGGAGTCACTTCGTTTTGCACTCGTGATTGCGCGCTTTAATGACCTGATTACAAACAAACTGGTGGAAGGTTGTCAAGATTGCCTGAAGCGTCACGGCGTTGATGTCAACCCTCAAGGCACTCAGGTAGATTATGCCTGGGTTCCGGGATGTTTTGAGTTGCCTCTCGTTGCCCGTCAACTTGCAATCACCGATCGCTATGATGCGATCATCTGTTTAGGTGCCGTTATTCGAGGTCAAACGCCACACTTTGAATATGTTTCGGCAGAAGTCTCAAAAGGCATCGCCGCAACTGGGTTTCAAACGGGTGTTCCCGTGATTTTTGGGGTGATCACCGCAGACAATATGCAGCAAGCCCTAGAGCGGGCTGGAATCAAGAGCAATCATGGCTGGGGCTATGGGATGGATGCACTTGAGATGGCCAGTCTGATGCGTCAGGTTAAAGGCGTTCCAGCAGGCAACCACTATGGCAATAGCGCGATCGCTCCCACGGCTCATCACAGTTTGTCAGCCTCGTTTCAAGAAGCAGTCGCTGACCCATCGGTCGAGTAAGATCGGTTACAGACGCTTCCAAGAACTTCGATTTCAATAAAATTTTTGAAGACTTGCACCTGAGTTTGTGCTATAAATCTACAGTAATCTCATCGAAAAGCCGGGGATTGCGGTGGGCATTCTAATACAAGACGTATCAAAGCGATTTGGCAGCTTCCAAGCGGTCGATCAAGTCAATTTAGAAGTGAAGAGCGGCTCTCTCGTCGCCTTACTGGGTCCTTCTGGGTCGGGCAAATCCACTCTGCTGAGACTGATTTCAGGGTTAGAGACTCCCGATGTGGGCAGGATTTTGATTACGGGCGAAGATGCCACCGATCGCAGTGTGCAAGACCGTAACATTGGCTTTGTCTTCCAGCACTATGCGCTGTTTAAGCACCTGACCGTGCGGCAAAACATTGCATTTGGGCTAGAGATCCGCAAAGCGAAGACTACCAGGGTCAGACAGCGCGTCGAGGAGTTGTTAGATCTGGTGCAGTTGTCTGGGATGGGCGATCGCTACCCCTCGCAACTATCCGGCGGACAACGGCAACGAGTTGCTTTGGCGCGCGCACTGGCCGTAGAACCCAAAGTGCTATTGCTTGATGAACCTTTTGGGGCGCTTGATGCCAAAGTGAGAAAAGACCTCAGAGTCTGGTTACGGCGTTTGCACGACGAAGTGCACGTCACAACCGTCTTTGTCACCCACGACCAAGAAGAAGCGATGGAAGTCTCAGACGAAATCGTGGTGATGAACAAAGGCAAAGTTGAGCAAGTCGGCACCCCGGCTGAAATTTATGATCACCCAGCGAGTGCTTTTGTGATGAGCTTTATTGGGCCGGTGAACGTGTTGCCCAGTTCGTCAAGGATTTTTCAAAATAACGGGTTTGATTCGGCTCATCCTGAAATGTTTCTGCGTCCTCAAGACGTTTTAATTGAGACTTCTTCAAACGGCAGCACTGTTCCCGCTAGAATCAGTCGGTTAATTCACTTGGGTTGGGAAATTCAAGCTGAATTGACGCTCGACGATGGTCAAGTGGTGACGGCTCATCTGACTCGCGATCGGTTTGATGAATTAAAGCTAGAACCTGAGCAACGAGTTTATGTCAAACCCAAAGATGCAAAATCTTTTCCGCTCTACTATTCCATCTAATTTCTGCTAAAACTGAATGCTAATCGCCATCAAATGACTCTTAGAATCGGCAACGGATATGACGTTCACCGCCTTGTTAGTGGACGAGATTTAATCTTAGGCGGCATCAAAATCGACCACGAAACTGGTTTATTAGGGCACAGTGATGCCGATGTACTCACCCATGCGATTATGGATGCGATGCTAGGAGCCTTGAGCCTGGGAGACATCGGGCACTATTTTCCCCCGACCGATCCGCAGTGGGCAGGTGCCGATAGTCTGGTGTTGCTGGCGCAAGTGCATCGGTTGATTCAGGAGAAAGGCTGGCAGATTGGCAATATCGACTCGGTTGTCGTGGCTGAACGACCTAAGCTCAAGCCCCACATTGAAGCGATGCGATCGCGCCTTGCCATCGTTCTCAATTTGCCGCCCGATCGGGTCGGGGTCAAAGCCACAACCAACGAGAAACTCGACGCAGTGGGTCGCGAAGAAGCGATCGCGGCTCATGCGATCGTTTTATTAGAACAGTCGTGAAAATTTCTTTGTAAGGTGCTGAACTTTGATCGATCTTTGGGCGTTAAGAAAGACCCGGAGATAGCAGCAGAATGACGTTAAGCCTTTACAATTTTAGGCAAGAGTGTGGTTCATAACAGGTCTGCTGTGGTTCATGTTGAGAACTTCCTACCTATTCGATTCGTCGGCTAGGTTCTGTCCTGACTTGCCGAATGTTATCCAGTCTGGCTGGTAGAGCACTATCGATGATCATCTCCGAATCCGTCCTCGAAGAACTTCTCAAAGCCTTTCCTCAAGTTCGCCCCCAAATCTATTTTAAGTCTTCACTCACCGCCCTCTCACACGCGATGGAAGACCAGGTTTTGGCAGGGGTCGATCGCCCATTGGTGATTGCCAGCTTTCAGCGAGAACGGTTTTATCGGCAAGAAGCCCATCGATATTTGCGAATCGCCGAACGTACTGATCAGGTTTATGTCTTAGCGGCTCCTGAAACTGATTTTGTCGATCGTCAAGACTATGAAACGATCGCCTTTCAGCCAGCCGATGCCCTCAGTCAAGAATGGCATCTAGTCGTACTAGGAGCGCACTATGCATCCTGTCTAATTTGCCGTGAGCGACAACAGCCCGATCCGCCTGCTAACATTCAAGACTTGCATATCGATCAGTCTCGCCGCTTTGAAGGCATCTGGACGTTCGATCGCCAAACTGTCTATGAGGCGGCAAATCTGCTGCTAAAACGCATTCAGATCTACCGTCCAGATTTGGCAGCTAAAACTGAGCTGATGCTGGCACAGATTAAAACAGACGCGACTTGTGGCTTTAATCAAGTCGATCCGGGGCCGTTTGCCGAACGGCTCGTTACCTACCTGCAAGCGGGGCAATATAAGCTGGCAAAGGCCTATCGGTCGATCGCCGAGAAAGAACGCAAAGAGCGCTTGATTAACTCGATCACGGCGGCAGTGCGGCGATCGCTCAACCCCAACGAGATTCTGCAAGTGGCGGTGCAAGAGTTGGGCAAAGTTTTAGGAGCGGGGCGATGTTTAATTTATCGCTGCAAATCAACCGATGAAACCGCAACCCTAGAGTATGAGTTTTTAGGAAGCTGTGGCTATGCTGCCTCTAGCCCAGCCAAGCGTCAACCTCCCAGTTTTGATACACATTCCCTTGTAGGTCAATCTTGGTCGCTCCGGGCAAACCCTTTATTTCAAGAAGTCGTCCAAAAGCAAGAGCCTGTCTATGTTGAAGATACGCATGTCGATGAGCGGTTGCGTGAAACTCAAAGTACATTGACTCAAAATGGACAGATCCGATCGTGGCTGATGGTGCCCGTTCTCAATCAAAACCAGCTATTGGGCATTGTTGAGCTACACTACTGCTCCACGCCTCACAAACTAGAGCGCAGTGAGTTAGAAATGGTCGAAGCGATCGCGACTCAAATCGGGGTTGCCCTGATTCAAGCCGAAGCTTATGCAAATTTAGAAGACCTCAACCAGCAGCTTGCAGCCCTCGATCGCACCCGCAGTAATCTAATTGCTATTACTGGACACGAGCTAAGAACGCCGCTCTCAACGATTCAAGTCTGCCTCGAAAGCCTTGCCAGCGAACCCGATATGTCGCCCGACTTGCGGCAAGTGATGCTTAACTCAGCCCTGACCGATTCCGATCGGATGCGAAAGTTGATTCAAGACTTTCTCACCCTGTCTCGTCTTGAAAGCGGTCGGATTGAATGGCGGCTCGAACCGTTGCCCCTTGAAGAATGCGTTGATCTGGCTCTCAGCAGCCTTCAGGCGCACAAATACGATACGCCTTTGCCCAAAGTTACCACTCAACTTCCTTCTGAGCTACCTCTCGTGCAAGTCGATGGCGAATGGCTGGTTGAAGTGATTTCAAAACTGCTCGATAACGCCTGCAAATTCACTGATTCAACGGGACAAATCACCATTGAGGCACAGCGCACTGGCGGAAAAATGTTAGAAGTGATCGTCGCAGACACTGGGCGAGGCATCGAATCGAATCGGCTTGAAACGGTCTTCGATCGCTTCTACCAAGAAGAAGGAGCCTTACGCCGCACCACTGGGGGCACTGGGCTGGGGCTGGCAATCTGTCGCCAAATTATTGCAGGGTGGGGCGGTCGGATCTGGGCAGAATCGGGTGGTAAAGATCAGGGCACTCAGGTTCACTTTACGATTCCGATCGTCCAGTCCAGCCTTTCAGACAAGAAACCCGCGACGAGTCGGCGGCGCAAAACCCGCTAGACGATTTTAACGTCAGTTCGACGAGTTTGTTTGCTTCGTCAAGAGCGGCTTCTGCCCCTAAATCCCCCATCCTGGGGGACTTTGAACCGGAAATTTTGGCTTGAAGTCCCCCAATTTTGGGGGATTTAGGGGGCGCGATAGACTGGTAACGAAGTCGTCGAATTCACGTGATTTTACGGTGAGATTGCCCTTCTGACTCGCTCTGCCGTCGCTGGGGCTAGCAGCACCCCGTTGCGATAGTGTCCGGTTGCTAACAAAATGTTTTGATAACCTGGGAGCAGTTCAATAATCGGGGCAGGGCGACCTTGAGGACGGGGACGCAAGCCATACCAAGTCCGAATGGTTTCAGCATTGGCTAAACGGGGACAAAACGCGATCGCTTGCTGCATTACCGCTTGAAAACTCGCGGCATTAGGCTGCACTTCTCCAGGCTCGGAGGGAAATTCAACCGTTGCACCAACCCAATAATCGCTGTCTTCGAGCGGCACAATATGAACATCGTTGCCCGTGATCACAGGTTGTAATTCTGAAACTCCTAGCGGCTGGCTGAGTTGGAGATGGATCGCCTGACCCAAAACAGGTCGAATATCGATCGGTTGCTTTAAGGATTTTGTGAGCGGCGTTGATCCTAACCCGGCTGAAATGACAAGCCAATCGATCGCCATCGTTCCATTTGTGGTGTGAACTTCACGATCGTTCGCTCCGGTCACGCTGATATCAAAGTGAAACGTTACCCCTCGCTGTTTTGCCGCAACAATCAAAGCTTGCGTTAATGCGACGGGGTTGACTTGACGATCGTCAGGTGAATAAATTGCCGCCGTGACCTGATCTAAATTCAGGAATGGATAGTCAGACTTGAGGCGATCGCGTCCTAAAATCTCTAGAGTTAAGCCTTGCGATCGCCGAATCTCAATCAGCTTTTCCCAAACTGAAAGGTCTTCCTCAAATTGCAGCATCAAGATGCCGTTGCGATTAAAAGGAATTTTAAGACCTGTGAATGCTTCCAATTCAGGAATCAGTTTTTCATAATAACGAAGGCTTTCTAATCGCATTCGGAGATTATTGCCTTTCTCCTTTTTGCTGATTGCCCCCATCAATACACCGAGGGCTGCCCCTGTAGAGGTTGGGCAGATGCTCCCATTCGATTCGACGGAGGTGGGCTGCTGGTCAAAAACCGTCACCGTCAGTTCTGGAACTTGGCTGAGTTCGTGAGCGATCGTCGCTCCGACAATGCCACATCCGACGATCGCAATCTGGGTCATGGGTCACTCGTCAATCCTAAAAAGTTTGTCCGCATGACCCATCACTTTCACGCTTGAGGAACTAGCTGGAAGAAAGCATCAAACGCTTTGATTGCTTCGTTATATTTGAGAACTGCGAGATCAGAATCAGCCTGTTCAGCCGCTCGATCGATGGCAACCAGATCATCAAACACCTCCTTCGCGGCTTGTCTGGCTGGTTTTTGAGCATTGGGCAAGAGATCTCGCGTCACGGCGCTCATTTTCACCCGCAGCTCACCCAATGGCCCGTGAATGAAATTGCGCGCAAACGTCCAGTCTTTTTTTTCAATTAATGCCTGAAGTTCGGGCATGCGATCGCGCATGGATGACACCTCATTGGCATAGCTTTGAATGGTCGCAATCTGCTCAGACGTATAGGTTGGAACCTTCGCCACTGTTGGACTGCCACAGCTAATTAACAAGACCGCTACAAACGCTAAAACGATAGACAAAATTGACCGATGCTTTGCCATAACTACACTTTAATTTCCAACTGATCACTTAATCTGCGGCACAAGTTTAGGAGCAACCGTTTACTGCCCGCGTTAAGGAGTGTATCTCAAAACGGAACTCACGTAAGGACTCCAACAGCACTCAGTCGAAGAGGCATAATTGCTTTCTTAATCAAATTCTAGATTATGGTTAGACTATGGCGGTATAGAGCGATCGAGTTTTATGGTTCTCTCTTTTAAGCAATTGGCGATCGGCACTTCACTGTTAGCGATCGGGGGAGGCGCTGCCCTAGTTAGCAGTCACTATAACAATCGACTTAGTGGAAGCTTGCCACCAGAGTTGCCTCCTTTTGCAACCCAAACCAAGATTGCAATCTCGGATAGTGCCGCCAACAACTCAAATTTTATTGCCGCCGCCGTCGAGAAAGTCGGCCCGGCTGTCGTCAGAATCGATTCGGCTCGGCGAGTCACAAGTCAGGTTCCAGATGCCCTTCGCAACCCACTGTTTAAGCGCTTTTTTGGCGACCAGCTTCCTGCTCCCGAAGATCGGGTAGAGCGGGGCACCGGGTCAGGGTTTATTGTCAGCGCTGATGGTCGTCTAGTTACCAACGCCCATGTGGTTTCTGGGTCAGACACGGTTGAGGTTAAGCTCAAAGATGGGCGCACCTTTGAAGGAAAAGTCGTGGGAGTCGATCCGGTGACTGATGTGGCGGCAGTCAAAATCAATGCCAACAATCTTCCGAGTGTGCAGTTAGGCAAGTCTTCGACGTTGATTCCGGGGCAGTGGGCGATCGCCATTGGCAACCCGTTTGGACTCGATAACACCGTCACAGCAGGCATTATTAGTGCCGTCGATCGCTCTAGTTCTCAAGTGGGTGTGCCTGACAAGCGCGTCAGCTTTATTCAAACCGATGCGGCCATTAATCCGGGTAATTCTGGCGGGCCGCTGCTGAATGATCGCGGTGAAGTGATCGGCATTAATACAGCCATTCGAGCCGACGCTCAGGGATTGGGCTTTGCAATTCCGATCGAGACAGCAAGACGGGTAGTCGAGCAACTATTTAACAAAGGTCGGGTCGAGCATCCTTTCTTAGGCATTCAAATGGTCGATTTGACTCCGACGATTCGTGACGAGATCAATAAAGATAAAGAAACTGAGGTGAAAATCAGTCAAGATCAAGGGGTCTACGTCGCACGGGTGTTGGACAATTCTCCTGCTGCCCAAGGTGGCTTGCAGCCAGGAGACATCATTCAAAAAATCAACGGCGCTCAGGTCAAAACCGCTTCTGATGTGCAAGCACAAGTAGAATCTAGCTTGATCGGCACCCTGCTCGGCGTTGAAGTGATTCGAGGCGGTCAAACCAAAACGTTCCGCGTTCGCCCCGGTGCATTTCCGACCAATCGTGCCGATCAGTAGTCACCGAATGTACGGAGACTCGTTACTCAATTTCTTCTCGAATTCCTGACAGGTCTTCTAGCTCCATGCGTTGCTCCATCTGCCGCAGAAAATAGCCAGTCAACATTGCAGAAGCCAATAGTCCTGCCAGGTTCTCGCGATCGGTGGTGATCTTGACTTCAAAGCCTTCCGGGGGCAACACACCCATCAAGCCTTGAACGTTGTGAGAGATAATTTGCTTGACTCTAGGGCTGGCCGATCGAGCTACGCGCTCTAAAACGTCGGGTGATTGGTGCTGGAGGTAGTTCAGAAGTGCGTTAACGTCAGCCGCCTCGTCAGTTTGGACAAAGTTAGCGTTGTCAGGGTTAAATGCCATGAGGTTCTAGAAACGCCGATTGCACTATTTTGGCACTTCTTTTAGGGAGTGTCCCTACCTCTTTTTAGAGAAAGTCAAAGGAAAGTTACGCAAACCTCGGAGGTTTTAACCAGGAATCAAGCATCGTGACCGACAGAGTGGCTTAAACCTCCGAGGTTTTGGTTTATTCGGCTGCCTTGCTTCTCAGCTTTTCTAGGCTCTGAGGCAACTGATTGAGTTGAAAATATTGATGAAATTTGTCTGTCACCTGAATCCAATACGATCGCCCGTCTGACTGCCGTCGCTTGCGGACAAAGCCTTGCAATACAAGTTCTTGAACATGCTGATAGGCACCTGATCCCCGCAGTTCTACCAGGTCGGTTTGAGCGATCGGGCCCTTAATGGCGATCGCTGCCAGGGTTCGCAACTCGCCGACTCCTAAATCTGCTGGCACTAAAATCTGTACCAGATGTTGAAATGCTTCTCGTAGCTGTAAGCCATATCCGTTAGGCGTTTCTACGATTTCTAAGGCACTGTCTCGGTGGGCATAGTCCGCCATCAGTTCTAAAAGCCCTTCTTGGGCAGAGTCGCGATCGCACGCCGCAAACTCAGCCATCTCGGCGATCGATAACGGCTGTGCCTTTAGATAGAGAATCGCTTCAAGGGTGCTAGAAAGACGAGACATGAGAGAACCGTGCAAAAAAATAAAGAACCGAAAAGGAGTGCGTCCGCAAATTGCTACATTAGTGAGTAACTCTCCTTTTATAAGCTGTGACACGTCAGAATCTATGAGTAATCCGTCTCCGATCTCCGAAATTCCGGCTGAGTCTGCAATTTCTGACTCTAAAGATACAAAGAAACCCAGCTATGTCAAGCTTGCCATGCGAAACATGGTGCGTAAACGCGGCACTTCAATCTACCACTTTGCTCTGACGACGATCGGGCTTCTCAGCGTTTTGGTCGGGCTGGCTTACATCACTCGTTAGGGTTTAGGGTTCATGCAAGTCGAAGTTAGTGTCCAGGAGTGCTTTTCAGCTAACCAAAATGAAATACTCGTCTCTGCGGAAACTTGGGAGATTTGGTTTCGTCTTTGGTTAGAGCTTCTCAACCCAACGGATGTCGAGGATGGCTTGCCTCTGCATTTGCAAGAAGCTTATGAGTTAAGTTTGCGTCTCACTGACGATCGTGAGATTCAAACCCTCAATCACCAATATCGCCAGAAAAACCAGCCAACTGACGTACTAGCGTTTGCGGCGCTTGAAGTCGAGAGTCCTCAGCCGATCGATGATCTTGAGGCGCTATATCTGGGAGATATTGTGATCTCGATCGACACGGCTGTCCGACAGGCACATCAGCAGGAGCATTCTCTGCAAACCGAACTTGCCTGGTTATCAGCACACGGGCTACTGCATCTTTTAGGGTGGGATCATCCCGATGATCAAAGCTTGACCCGAATGTTGAATCAGCAGCAGGTTTTGCTAGAAGCGATCGGGCTAACATTGCCAGTTGACTAATCTTTACGCCTCAGACGAATCTTGCAATACTGTCTTTTAAAGTGGTTTAAAGCAAAATATAAGACGAGAGAGCCACTTCTTGCCAAATCTATCGAGTTAATGCTGCTGATTGCCTATTTTGTCCCTTCGTGAGTCACTATGTCAGAACTGCCTAGCCAACCTCCAAAGCGCCCCTCCACAAAAGTGGTGCCTCTCAAACCCACTCGCGATTTGGCGTGGCAAGTGGCTCCAACTCTGTGGACGAGCTTTAAATATGCCTGGATGGGAATTAGCTACGCTTTTCAAACCCAGCGCAACTTTAAAGTTCACGTTTTTGTGGGCGCGATCGCGATCGGCTCAGGCGTTTTTCTGCACCTCAGCGTCGTTGAGCTGGCGGTGATTGGGTTGACGATCGGAGCGGTTTTAGCGATGGAGTTGTTAAACACCGCGATCGAGTCAGTCGTTGATTTAACGGTCAAGCAGTCTTATCACGAACTCGCCAAAATTGCCAAAGACTGTGCGGCGGCGGCGGTTTTGGTGTCGTCGATCGCGGCGCTATTAGTGGCTGGTTTTCTGCTGTTGCCCAAACTTTTTCTCTTTGTGGAACTAGCACTTCATTGACGACTAAGCAGCAGGGACGCGAAAGAATATGGGAGGATAGTCAGTAAGTTTTAATCCTTCCACTCTATATAAATGATTCTTGTCATTGATAACTACGACAGCTTTACCTATAATCTGGTGCAATATCTCGGTGAGTTAGGGGCTGAGTTTCCCGTAGCGGCAGACATTCAAGTTTATCGAAACGATCAGATCACGATCGAGCAGGTGCGTCAGCTTCACCCCGCAGGCGTAGTCATTTCACCGGGGCCTGGAAGACCAGACGACGCGGGCATCTCGCTCGATTTGATTCAGCAACTTGGCCCAACGATGCCGATTTTGGGGGTGTGCCTGGGGCATCAAAGCATTGGGCAAGTGTTTGGAGGCGCGATCGTCTCGGCACCCTTGCTGATGCATGGTAAAACCTCTGAGGTGCATCACACCGACACAGGCGTTTTTAACGGACTCGACAACCCAATGACCGCAACTCGGTATCATAGTCTCGTGATTGAACGGCAATCTTGTCCTGAAGTCCTAGAAATCACGGCTTGGGTTGATGACCAAACCATTATGGGTGTGCGTCATCGACAATATCCTCACATTCAGGGGGTGCAGTTTCACCCAGAAAGTGTGCTCACGGCATCAGGCAAGCAATTGCTCAGGAACTTTTTGCGGGATATTAGCAATCAGGGATAGAAGGTTTGAGTTTGGGGATGTCTACAGAACCTCACCAATCCGTTCAGAACGCTAAATTTGTTGTGAGGGCGCTAATGAAACGAAGACAGTTTGTGGGTTATGCCGGGGCAAGCTTGCTGACAGCAGTAGGCACAGGCGTAATTTTTGGGAGTGATTCTGTTCGGGCACAGACTAATTCACTCTCGGTGCAATATTTGGGGCACACCTGCTTCTTATTTACGGGCAGTGGGCAGAAGATTCTGGTCAATCCCTTTCGGAGTCTGGGTTGCACAGCCGGATATCGTGCGCCGAAGGTCGGTGCCAGCCTCGTGCTGATCAGCAGTCAGCTTTTAGATGAAGGCGCGATCGAGCTTGTGCCCGGAAATCCTCGCTTGCTCTACGAACCTGGGGCCTATGAAGTGGGTGGGATCAAGATTCAGGGCATTGGCGCTGATCACGATCGAGTTGGCGGCAAGCGGTTTGGCAGCAACGTCTCTTGGCGCTGGACTCAAGGCGGCGTGACCGTGCTGCATTTAGGGGGTGCGGCAGCCCCAGTCACCCTTGAGCAAAAGATCTTAATGGGAAGCCCAGATGTGTTGTTGATTCCAGTCGGGGGTGGGCCCAAAGCCTATACTCCTCAAGAAGCAAAGCAAGCGATCGCGATGCTCAACCCTAAACTTGTGATCCCGACTCAATATCGCACTCAGGCGGCTAAGGATCAGTGTGAGATCGTTGGGCTTGACGACTTTCTCAAGTTGATGAGTGGTGTCCCGGTGCGTAAGGGTGGCGATTCCATCTCGATTCAAAAATCAGACTTGCCAAAAAATGGGATGGCAATTCAAGTTTTAAGCTACAAATTCTAAAGAGGGTGAGGGGTAAAATGTCTTTTTGCCCCGTGTTGCAGAATGAGGGGATGAAATGGCTGTAGGGTATAGCGCCCCCGTGCCTACCCCTAACGGAGGGCAACCACGGGGGGATTGCCCCTACCCAATTATCCCGCCATTCAGCAATCCCCTTTACCCTTCATCTTTTACCCTTCACGCTGCTATTTTTTATGCATTCTGACTATCGCCAGCGTCGCGAACAGTTGATGACCAAGATTGGGTCGGGCACCGCCATTTTTCGCAGTGCGCCGACTTCGGTAATGCACAACGATGTCGAATATAACTTTCGGCAAGACAGCAATTTTTTCTATTTGACGGGGTTTGATGAACCCGATGCCGTCGCAGTGTTTGCGCCTCATCATGAGACGCAGAAGTTTGTGCTGTTTGTGCGTCCCAAAGATGCTGACAAAGAAACCTGGTCAGGCTATCGCATTGGGGTAGAGGCTGCAAAAGAGATCTATGGAGCAGATGAAGCTTATCCGATCGCTGAACTCGATGAAAAGCTGCCTCAATACGTCGAGAAAGCCGATCGCATCTATTACCATGTGGGACGCGATCGCACGTTTAATATGACCGTTCTCAATCTTTGGCAGCGATTGATGTCAACCTACGACAAAAGAGGCACGGGGCCGATCTCGATTGAAGATCCCGGCCCAATTTTGCATCCGCTCCGACAGGTGAAAAGCGCGAACGAACTAGAGCGAATGCGAAAAGCCGTTGAGATTGCGGCAGAAGCGCACAACCTGGCGCTAGATATGCGAAAACCGGGGCGCTATGAATATGAAATTCAGGCAGAAATGGAGCGGCTGTTTCGGCTTAGGGGTGGTTTAGGTGCGGCGTATCCGTCGATCGTCGCATCAGGAACCAACGCTTGTATCTTGCACTACACCGAAAATCGTCGCCAGATGCAAGACGGAGAACTGCTGTTAGTCGATGCGGGCTGCTCTTATGACTACTACAACTCAGACATCACGCGCACCTATCCGGTTAGCAGCAAATTCACAGAAGAGCAGCGCATTCTCTATGAATTAGTCTTGACCGCGCAACTGAAAGCGATCGAGCAAGTGCAGACCGGTAATCCCTGGAATCTCTTTCACGATGCAGCCGTGCGAACGATCGTAGAAGGACTTATGGGACTCGGACTTTTGCAAGGAGACATTGAAGAAATCATCAAAGAAAAAAAATATAAACCCTTCTTTATGCACGGCACGGGTCACTGGCTGGGGCTAGATGTGCATGATGTTGGGGTGCGGCAAATTGGCGAAACTTGGCAACCGTTTCAGTCAGGGCAAGTTGTCACGGTCGAGCCGGGAATTTATATTCGACCAGACTTTAAACCCTTTGAAGGACAGCCAGAAGTGCCCGATCGCTGGCGCGGCATCGGCATTCGCATTGAGGATGATGTGTTAGTGACAGACACCGGAAATGAAGTTTTGACGGCGGCGGTGCCCAAAGCGATCGAAGCAATGGAGCGAAGCGGTTAGACACTCTTAAGTATCTTATGGGAAAAATTAGCGATCGCTCACCCACCCATTACTAACCAAATCGACCCAACTCTCGACAAGTTCACCTCGATGAAGCAGTTGCCAAAGGGCTTGATTGACAATGTTGGGCGCTTCAACCATGACTGAGTGACCTGAGTTGGGTACGATCAGATGATTGCTACTGGGCATGTGAGTCGCTAACTGATTGCCCATCGACAAAGAAAATACGGGATCGCGTCCGCCTGTAATCACTATGACTGGACAAGGAATTTTGTGTTTTCGCCCGTCATAGCCCCAAAAAGACTCGATCACCTGATAGGGATGCGATTCAGACGGTAAGCTTGATTCTTGATCACCCGCTCCTACTAATTGCTGAACTTGAGACGAGTGATAAATCTGGTATCCGCCAGCCGCAAAGAATTTCATCAGAGGAACTTCCCACCAGGGCGTGAGATTGTGAGTGCCGCCTGCGATTGCAATCAGCGCTGTGACCGCATGACGATTTGCCCACTCTAGCCCGATCGGAACGCCGTAGCTATGACAACACAAAATCGGGTGCTGAATCTTGAAATGGTGCAAGAGGCGAGTTAAATCTCGGCGATGCCTGCCCACCGAATAGCGACGATAGCGACCCGATTCACCATGTCCTGCCAAATCGTAAGCGAGGACTGCGCGATCGCGCGATCGTAAAAACTCCCACTGTTTTTGCCAGTTAAAACGATTGCCCAACCCACCATGCACCAGCACGATCGCCGGAGACTGACCCGGTGAATAAGCAACTTTAAGTTCTACACTACCCAGTTTAATGACTGAACCCTCTAAAGACGCTACTGGCTTATCTGACATAAGGACACTGATCTCTTAATTCCTATGTTTAACTCGTCTTTGACAGGGAGGCTTGTTAGCGGGAAACAACAAGCGTAGGGTTGCTAACGCGGTTAACACGACGCAGACAATGATTAGCGCCATTAAAGGAAAGGGAACCATAGCAGACTTGACAAAGTTGAGCCTCTCCACTTTAGGGTCACGGTTTGACACCCTTGTGACCGACTCATCACAAAGTCGTGAATCGCTGGGCGATCGGCAGCGAAAATCGAAACACACTCCCTTTGCCCAGTTCGCTTTCAGCCAAAATGACACCCTTTTGCAACTCGACTAAGCGGCGAGAAATGGCTAACCCGATGCCCGTGCCACCAGAGTGACGATCGCGCGATCGATCTGACCGCCAAAATCGCTCAAACACATGGGGCAAATCGTCTGAAGAAATGCCCTGTCCGGTATCTTTAACGGCAATCCACATCTGACCCGTCTCCTGCCACGCTTGCAGAGTCACACTACCTTGAGGCGTATAGCGCAACGCATTGCCGATCAGATTGACTAAAATTTGTTCGACTCGTTCGGGGTCAGCGATCGCGGGTGGCAAATCAGCAGGACACTCAAGGCTCAGAATGGTCGTGCCTTCTAGAAGTTGATCAGAAAACCGTTGGACAAGGGACGCTAATAGAGGGCAGATATTGAGAGGTTTTGCATTAATGGGGAGATAGCCCGCCTCTGCTTGAGAAAGCTCTTGTAGGTCGTTGACAAGGCGGCGCAGGCGAGTGGTTTCTCTAGCAAGCCGTTGATAGATGTCAGAAGAAGCCTCGATCGTGCCGTCTGCCAGCCCTTCGAGATAGCCCTCTACGACCGTTAGCGGCGTTCTCAACTCGTGGCTTAAGTCACTGACCAAATCGCGACGACGCTGCTCAACGCCCTCTAGCTCTTTTGCCATGTGATTAAAACTCTCAGCCAACCGATTTAACTCAGGAATCTCATTGGCAGGCACGCGCTCTTCTAAATGCCCCGATGCAAACTTGCGAGTGATGCGCTCTAGCTGAATCAACGGTTGCACGATGCGCTGAGACACGAGATAACTTAGCGCTCCTGCTGTAGTGCCACCCACGATCACTGACCAAAAAGCGCCCCGACTCCAGGCTGACTCAAATCCTTCGAGCAGTTGACGACGAAAATATCGAACGTTGACCCCGCCGACCTGAATTTTTTCAATATGGGTGATAAACAGGCGCGGAGAGTAGAGTTTGCCTACGGTCAATAGAGTGCTCAAGCCGACCACCATGACGATCGTGTGAGACAAAAAAAGTCGTGCCCGTAGACCAAGTTTAGCCATAGATTATTTATTTGCAGATGATTCAGTAATGTCTTCAAATTTGTAGCCAACGCCGATCACCGTTTTAACAAAGGTCGGATTTGCAGGATCAAGTTCGACTTTTTTGCGGAGGCGAGCGACGTGCGTATCGACGACCCGCTCATCGCCAAAGAAGTTATCGCCCCAGAGTTTGTCGATGAGTTGAGTTCGATTCCAGACGCGACCGGGGTAACTCATAAAAGTCGAGAGGAGGTCAAACTCTAAGGTCGTCAGGTCGAGCGGTTCTGATCGATCGGGGCTGAGGTGACGAGTGGCCGATCGCTGATCGAGATCGATCGAGAAACTATGCGTTCGATAAATTTGGCTCTGTCCCCCTTGACGCAGCGTTCTTCTCAACAGCGCTCTGACTCGTGCAACCAATTCTTTAGGGCTAAAGGGTTTAACCATATAGTCATCGGCTCCGGTTGATAGCCCAATGATCCGATCGAGTTCTTCACCCTTGGCAGTCAGCATCAAAATATAGGGGTCTTTAGAGCCGGGTTTTTGACGAATGCGGGCGCAGACTTCTAGACCATCTAGTTTAGGAATCATCAAATCTAAGATAATCAGATCGAATTTTTGCTCTTGAAAGAGTTGCAGGGCGGTCAACCCGTCGCGACAGGTGCGGCAAGAGAAGCCTTCTTTTTCTAAATAAAGCTGAATCAGTTGAGCGATTTCAGCTTCATCTTCAACGATCAAGATTTCCATAAGGTGTGAATGGTGAAGGAACGATCGAGCGCTCTCTCCACGTTACGTCGTTTTTCTGGTGCTGTCAGGCTCTTTCATGGCTTAATGCACCTGAGTTTGTCCTAATATTGAAAATAAGTTGGTCAAACTTGATAATTGACGCTATATTGGATAAGTCGAAAGCAACGCGGGGTAGAGCAGTCTGGTAGCTCGTCGGGCTCATAACCCGAAGGTCCATGGTTCAAATCCATGCCCCGCCACCAAATCGATAAGTCCTCAGTCCGTCTGACTGGGGGCTTTTTTAATGGAAATTTATCAATAGAATTTCAACCCAGTTCCGACAGTTGTCTTAAAGCAAAATCTTCCGATCGATAGAGTTCGCACTGCTCTACTAAACATAGTCTTAGGTTAATTTAGGGTTGTGAGTAAACTACAACACACTGACTCTACAAAATTATGTCCATCAATTTCATGTTTCGTAAACGCTGTGTACAACGTTCGCAGAGGTTATTTTAGAGTGCCAAGAAGACAGTTATATAAATAGAAGACGATGTGGACTTAGAATGAGGCGATTAATTTAACTGCTCGACATTATTAACAACAAGATCAATCGTAACGATCGCGATTGAAACAACAGGTCTAATGTCTAAATAAATTAAACCGATGCAAAGTAAAGAATTTCGTCCAGCCTCTGAGGAGATTGCAGGGCAAAAGCTTCCTTATCCCGCTAGTCAGAAAGACATGGTGCCTGCGCCTGATAGCGATCTCTCCAACTATCAGCCAGCCGGAAAACTTCGCGGCAAAGTTGCATTGGTGACAGGAGGAGACTCTGGGATCGGTCGTGCCGTTGCGATCGCTTTTGCACTAGAGGGTGCCGACGTTGCGATTTTCTATAACGAGAACGAGGCAGATGCAAAAACGACCTGCGAAATGGTCGAAGCAAAGGGGCAACGCTGTCTCGCGATTCAAGGAGATGTGCGTCAATCTGAAGTGTGTCGTCAAGCTGTCGAACAAGTAGTGACTGAGTTTGGTGGACTGAATATTCTAGTGAATAATGCGGCTTACCAAATGGCACAAAAACAATTTGAAGACATCAGCGAAGAGCAGTTTCGTCGCACCCTCGAAACCAATATTTTTGGCTACTTTTACATGGTAAAAGCCGCCCTGCCTCACCTTAAAGAAGCGGATGCCATCATTAACACGGGCAGCATTGTGGGGTTAGTCGGCAACGAAATGTTGATTGATTATTGCGCGAGTAAAGGTGCCATCCACGCGTTCACAAAAGCGTTGGCGTTGAATTTAGGATCGCGTAAGATTCGCGTTAATGCAGTTGCGCCTGGGCCGGTTTGGACTCCGAACATTCCGGGAACGATGCCGATCGAGGAAGTTGAAAACTTTGGACATGAGGTGGCAATGGGTCGTCCTGGTCAGCCCGAAGAACTCGCGCCAGCCTACGTTTTTCTAGCGTCGCAAGACTCAAGTTTTATGACTGGCAGCATTGTAGAAGTAACCGGAGGCAAACTGTCGAGTGGTTAATCTGCCATTAGACCTCCTGCATGAATAAAATTCTCGACGTAAACCACCCTTAGAACTCGCCCCCTAACCCCCAATTCTGGGGGAACTGGAGTTCAAAGTCCCCCAAAATTGGGGGATTTAGGGGGCGTTCCCGGATTCATGCAGGAGGTCTATTCTATGACGTTTACATACCCTGGGGCTTAGTTCTTTAGCACACAAGTCAATATGGAACAAAGTCCTTACCCACCTGGAACGGTTCGTTCTCTTCTAGACACATCGCAGGTTACTCCCAAAACGAGAGAAGTGATTAAAGCAAGGCTGGCAGAAGAACCAGCCTTAGAACCCAGTTTTTTTAATGCAGAATCTTTCGCAATTTTGCAGGCAGTTACCGATCGACTGATTTCTCAATCTCACGGGATTGACCTTGCAGGCGCGCTCGATCGTCGATTAACGACTGGCACTGGCGATGGCTGGCGCTATAACACGATGCCTCCTGACCCGATCGCCCATCAAGCAGGGTTAACTGGAGTAGAAGAAAGTGCTCAAATCCTCTTTGGGCACAGCTTTGTCGCGCTGTCTGAGTCAGAACAAGATAGGGTATTAACCGCGATTCAGCAGGGCAAAGCACCCGGAAAAACTTGGGAACCAATGCCTTCAGTCCGCTACTTTGAGGAACTGCTAGTCGAACTCACCGAAACTTACTACAGCCATCCCTTAGCGCAAGAAGAAATTGGCTATGTCGGAATGGCGGATGCAAAAGGTTGGCAAGCGATCGGACTCAATCAGTTAGAACCCTGGGAACCACAGAGTGGAAAAACAATCCAATTATCACTAACAGAATCGCCAACCCGAATGCCAACGCAATCTATATTGCAAGAAACGAATCATTTACAACGCTATGGGACAAAGGATATCGTCGATGCAGTAGTGATCGGAACAGGCGCGGGTGGGGCACCTTTGTTAGCGCGGTTAGCACAAGCCGGACTTAGCGTAGTCGCGCTAGAAGCGGGAGAACATTGGCATCCCGCTGAGGATTTTGCAACGGATGAGCGATCGCAGTCCAAGCTTTTCTGGACAGATGAGCGACTCAGTGCTGGAGAAGACCCGATCGCGTTCGGCAACAACAATTCTGGCATTGGCGTAGGCGGATCTACACTGCATTACACTGCTTACGTACCCAGACCGCACCCCGATGATTTTCACCTCTACCGCGACTTTGGAGTCGGCGTAGATTGGGCAATTGGTTACGACGATCTCAAACCTTACTATGAAGAAGTTGAGGGCTTTCTGGGAGTTTCAGGTGCGTCTCCTTATGAATGGGAACCCGATCGTAAACCCTATCCACTGCCTGCGCTGCCGCTAAATGGAGCCGCACAACTGATGCAGCGAGGCTGTGAAGCCTTGGGAATTCGGACTTCTCCTGCCGCAAATGCAGCGCTTTCTGCGCCTTATTTTCAGTCCGGTGTGGGTTGGAGGGCTGCTTGCACTAATCGCGGATTTTGTCAGGCAGGCTGCACGACTGGTGCAAAAGCCAGTATGGATGTCACTTTCATTCCGTTGGCGATGCAGCATGGGGCTGAAGTGCGATCGCAATGTTTTGTGACGCGGTTTGAGCGAGATACCGACGATCGCATTACCGCAGTAATTTATGTGCAGGCAGGCGAAGAAAAGCGCCAACCTTGCCGAACCGTATTTTTGTGTGCAGGCGCGATCGAGACTCCCCGATTGTTGTTGCTGAACAACATTGCAAACTCTAGCGGTCAGGTCGGACGCAACTTTATGGCGCATCCTGGTGTGCAAGTGTGGGGACAGTTTTCTGAAGAAGTCAGACCTTATAAAGGCATTCCGGGTGGTTTGATTTCGGAAGACACTCACCGCCCTCAAGACGCAAATTTTGCAGGCGGATATCTGCTGCAAAGTATTGGCGTGATGCCCGTCACCTATGCTTCTCAGGTCGCACGAGGAACAGGGTGGTGGGGCGATCGCCTACATTCTCACCTGCTCAACTACAACCACACTGCCGGAATCAATATTCTCGGAGACTGTCTTCCTTATGAGCATAACTATTTAGAACTGTCTAACGAACGGGACGATCGCGGCTTGCCAAAACCTCGCATTCATTTCACCAACGGCGAAAACGAACGCCGCATGACCGCCCATGCAGAATCGTTGATGCGTCAAATTTGGGAGACAGCAGGCGGTGAAAATCTCTGGACATTTCAGCGCAACGCTCACACGATCGGAACGTGTCGCATGGGCACCGATCCGACTCAAGCCGTTGTCGATTCTGACGGTAAATCGTTTGATGTGCCCAACCTTTATATTATGGATAATTCCATTTTTCCGAGTGCGCTGAGTGTGAATCCGGCTTTGACGCTGATGGCACTCTCGTTACGGACCGCCGATCGCTTTCTTCAGCATAATTAAGGAATAACTTCAGTGACAGCAGGATTTTTAGAACAGCTTCAGAAACGCTACGGCAATCATCAATATCCCGGTGACAGACAGGGAGGCGCAGCCGGAGCAACAGGACAAGGGGAACCCAGCACCCGCCCCGGAAACTTTATGTTTGCAACGGGAATTGAATGCTCGTATCCAACTATTGATCACGGAAAAACTCGCCGCGATGAATTGGAAGAGTGTCATCACTATCAACGCTGGCAAAAAGATTTGCAACTGGTTAAAGATCTGGGTTTGAATGTCTTGCGATATGGATTGCCTTATCATCGCATTCACCTCGACGCAGGACGCTATGACTGGAGTTTTGCCGATGAAGTCATGCAAGAAATGCAGCGACTAGAGATTACGCCGATTCTCGACTTGATGCACTTTGGTGTTCCTGATTGGTTGGGCAATTTTCAAAACCCTGATCTGCCGATTCACTTTGCAGACTATTGCGCGGCAGTTGCCGATCGCTATCCCTGGGTGCGTTATTACACGCCCGTTAACGAGATTTATGTGACAGCAAAAGCCAGCGCCAAAAATGGAGTATGGAACGAACAACTCAAGAGCGATCGGGCGTTTGTCACGGCGATGAAACACATTGTTGCCGCCAGCATTTTGGGCACTCAAAGCCTTGCCCAGCGTCGCCCTGATCTAGTTGTGGTGCAAAGTGAAAGCGCTGAGTATATCCACGAAGCTTGTTCGGTGCAATCTCAAGAGGTGAAGTTACTCAACAAATTGCGTTTTCTATCGTTAGATTTGCTCTATGCGTTTCCACCCGACGCAGATGTTTGCATGTATCTACTCGATAATGGCTTGACTCGCGCTGAATATGATTGGTTTATGGCAGGTGAGCCGCCGGGCTATCAAGTCATGGGCAACGATTATTATGGACGCAACGAGAAAATTCTTTTGCCTGATGGCACTATGTGTCAAGGTGAAGATGTCTTTGGCTGGTATCAAATCACTAGAGAGTATTACAATCGCTATCGCAAGCCCGTAATGCACACTGAGACGAATGTGTTAGATGCTGAAAAAGCATCCTGCTGGCTGTGGAAACAGTGGGTTAACGTGCTGCGAATGCGACAAGATGGCGTTCCCGTATTGGGCTTTAATTGGTACAGCCTGATTGACCAAATCGATTGGGATATCGAACTCGCTGAGAAAAAAGGCACAGTAAATCCTTGTGGTCTATACGATTTAGAGCGAAATCCGCGCCCCGTTGCTCAGGCATATCGCGACTTGCTAAAAGAGTTTGGACAGATGACGATCGTCCCTCACGGCGAAATGTTTGAAGTAACGAGTCAGCCTGCTCGTCTCAAAATAGAGGTTTAGGTGAGTTGTATGAAAAGGAACCGCATGAATGTGAAGTATGAGGCAATCGACGGTTCCCTAACGTCCAACTTCCTAGAGTTGAATGGTGATTTTGTTGTGCAACTCCTCCACTTGAATCAGTGAACCATTCCCGATCGCAATGTTGAACTTCACTAAAGAACGCTCAACTTGATATCCCGGCAACACTCGAACAATTTGATATTCAGTCATCAAATCACTGGTGCCATCCCACTTGAACAATGCCAGTTGATTGGATGCAATCTCACTCAGTTGTGAAACAAACTCTTCAATGCGATCGCTGACATTCACGAGAATGCCAGACGAAAGGAAGATGTAACGCTCTTGCAAATCCAAAGTCACACTGACTCGATACCGTTTTTCGGTTGAGCAACGCAACTCAACGGTGAACGAAATCGAGCCAGGAACGATCGTCCTAACTCCCATAATATTTTGTCCTCTCGGTTACTTCAAAGAGGACAAGAATGCCGATTTCTCAGAGATTCTAAAGGGATGAAAAACATATGCAGGATCTTGATTCCAGCCTTTCAAGATCCCATAGCAAAGCTGACGGTGTACAATCATGAACGCCTCCTGAGTTAGTTGGTTTAACTAGGGATGGAAGTCCTCGGAGTCTGATTTCGCAGATCAGGCTTCGGGGCACAACTTCATCACTGCGATGTATTCTACAGGAGTTTTTTGTTTTTTGAGTGTTAAATTTTTGAGGGGTGCGACTACCCGATGGGGAACTGCGGAGCAACCGTTTCTTTGGGAAAGTGCGGGGCGATCGTTTTTTAATATCTCCGATGAAAAGTGAGGGGAAATACCCGGAAAGTTTCCGTATAATCAATAGTTAGATGTGCGACTCGAAGTCGTTCGGGGGAGTTGGAAGGACTTCAAAAGCCCTTCCCTGTCAGTGTTCAGGCAGATGTCCGCCTTGGAATGTTCAACCAGTAATGGGAGGGCAGAATCAGCAGACAAGGTTAAGTGTCCAACAAGCTTGGAGCCAAACCAGGTGAGAGGGCTAGGGCAAGAATGCTAAGGACAACGCAAGTGAATCCTTGATGAGGCTTCGTTAATTATGACTCTCGAAATGGCTGATACGAGAGTGTTGGGGCATTTGGGAATCGGTAGCGTCTAAATATCGATGGAGAACACCCCGCCCCCGGAGTAGAGAGGAGTCCTAAAGCGATCGCAATGGGCTGACCCGCACCTTTGAGTACGATAATTTGAGTCGTCAAACCCAAGAAAATTGGATGAGTGCAGGAGCCGTGACGCGATCGTTCACCTCTCAATACGATGTCCTCGATCGATTAGTTGATGTCACATAACTCAGTATCCGGAGGAACGACGACGAAACTTTCGGAGTATGGCTACACCTATGATGACCTCGATCGATTGAGGGCGATCGATAATCTCGGGGTGGGAGGCGTGACCCGCGTGGCACTAAACTATAGCTACGACCAGGCAGGAAACCTCACATCGGTCACCAATACCATCAATGGAGTCGCCGATGGCACTACTGCCTATAAGTACGATGCCCTCGATCGGACAACCCAAATTACTCAGTCAGGCGCTGGGATAACCAATAAGCGCGTCAAGCTCTCCTATAACGCCGTCGGGCAGATGGAAACCCTGCAACGCCTGACCGGAGGAACATTTAATCAGACCGTAGCCACCACCACCTATGCTCACAATGACCCACTCAACCGCCTGACCCAGATTCAACACGCTAACGCCACGGGAGGAATACTCTCTAGCTACGCCTTTAACTACGACAATGGCAGTCGGATTCGTAAAGTGCAGAATGCAGACGGCACCTTTGTCAATTATAACTACGCCAAAAATGATGAACTGAAACAGGCGGACTACAGCTCAGTGGCGCGCACCGATGAGAATTACACCTATGATGCCAATGGCAATCGCACCAACATGGGTTACGTCACGGGCACCAATAACCAGCTCTCCTCCGACGGGAAGTATGCTTACACTTACGACGATGAGGGCAATCTTAAAACTCGCACCGAAATCGCCACGAATGTAACGGGGACGTTTAACTGGGATTCCCGCAATCGTCTCACCAGTGTTACCGATACCGCAGGATTATCCGTGTCCTATGCCTATGATGCTCACAATCAACGCATTGCCAAGACGACAGAGGGAATGACAACACGCTATGTGTACGACCGAGGCAACCTCGCCCTAGAATTCAATGGCACCGCAACAACGCCTACGGTGCGCTACTTCTATGGCACCCAAGTAGACCAAATCCTCGCGCAAGATAAGGGCAGTGGGAATGTTTCCTGGATGGTGACCGACCAGTTGGGTTCAGTCAGAGCGCTGGTTGGAAACGATGGGACAGTGCGGAATCGATATGACTACGATGCGTTTGGAAATGTGACCTCCACGATGACGAATGCAACCGATACCTCGCGCTATCAGTACACCGGGCGGGAATTCGATGGCGAAACCGGACTGTACTATTACCGGGCGAGGTATTATGACTCCCGGAATGGACGGTTTATTGGGCAAGACCCTACAGGGTTTGGGGCAGGGGACGGTAATTTATATAGGTATGTCGGGAATTCACCGACTAATACTACTGATCCAACGGGCTTGCACGGTTTTGTTGGGTCCCAATATCGCGAGATCAAATATGTTGACAAAAATGGTTCACACAACACATCCAATATCACATCGGTCATTACAGCTAGGAAAGCTGATCCAAATACCTATATAGTGTCTGATAAGACAAAAGCAGCGATAATTTTTTCGCCTACTAGAACGGGTTCGGATGTTTCCACATCAGCTAGAAGTAAAGTTCCAGATCGTAGAACCGGAGATGATGCTGGACACATAGTTGGAGCACAACTCGGTGGAAGTGGCAGAGACGAGAACAATCTTTTTGCACAAACAAGAAGTGGATACAATCAGAATCCACAGTCCACTTGGAGAGCTTTTGAAAATGCAATCAGAGCCAACATTGATAAGGTTCAGTATGATAATAACAGTAAGCAATGTCCGCCAAATACAGGGCATTTATCAGCCGTTCTAACGGTTAACTTGAAGTATCAGCGACCTAAACCAAATGCTACAAAGCTACTGAGACCAATCGCTGTTGATGCTTCCGTAGTTTTCATCTCGCCTTTTAGCTTTGCGGCTTCAACGATTCGCCCATTACTCCTTCTCAACCCTTAAGAACTTTAATGATGTCAGAAAAATGGAAGAAACTAATTCAGAGTTTAGAAGTTCTTGTGGGCGAGGGACAAGAAACCCTCAACGCAGAGACACTGAGCGCTACGGAAGCTGAGTACAAAATCATCCTTCCTTCAGGCTATAAAGAATTCTGCCAAGTTTTGGGATCGGGAGAGTTATCGGATATTGCAAGAGTTTACTGCCCAACGAAGTTCTTCATAAAAGCCAGTGAGCGACGTATACAGGAGGCGATTCGGCACATTGAAAGATTCGGAGAGAACTTTAAACGTGACCAGCAATATATAGAGCAACTGAGATCTGCGTTTGTATTTGGGGAATCTGCTACGGGTGAACATTTGATTTTTTGGGATCTGAGAACCTACCAAGAGTCAGATGGAAGCTATGAAATTCACTGGGCAAATTCGGTCAGTCCTGACTGCATTGATCCGGTGCTGTTGGGACGCGATTTCTTCAACTTCATTCAAAACTTCTGCTATGGAACCGAAACCTTTGATTTAGTTCCTGAATATGTAGAAGGAAGTTCTCCTGGAGACTTCTCTTTAAACTTCTATCCTCTTGTATTTACCTAATTACAGGACGAAAATTGTAGAACGTCTAAGAAATCACTCGTTTCTGTTCCAGTTTGAGAACACTGCTTCGTTCACAGTCAAACCCATAGCGAAAGATACTATTGGCTCTGCGTCCATGCTTCTTAATCAATGGTTCGGACATTTTTTGGAACGATTTCAAAAGGCTTTCAGGGCTTACGGTTTCAGGACTGAGCTATTTTTTCAATGTTAGCTCCACCCCTGACTTTGAAAAAAAGATCAAGCCTACGGTTGAATCAGGGTTCGAGGTTAAAACCTGCTCAAATTTTGTGGTTGGGTCGAGGGGGAGTATGATCTCCCTCCCCTCCCAGTTAGATCCGTGCGTGCAAGTTTTCCCGCACACGGCTCCCGATTCAATCAGGCTGTGCCTTTGCTCCTGTGTGCATAATTATGGCAAGACTCGTGTAGAGCCTCCAGATTTGTCGCTTTCCAGTTGTGGTGATTTCCATCTTGATGATGCAGGTGAACCTGTTCCTCAGAGGTCATCTTGTATCCACAACAGGCACAGGAATGGTTTTGTCGTTTTAGGACTCTAGAGGTCGCACCGTCATAGAGTTTACTGTTACGTTCACTCCAGTACGTTAAGTCGCCATCGTAAGGGGATTTCTCCCCTTTGACA
>NZ_MPPI01000018.1 GCF_001895925.1 Phormidesmis priestleyi ULC007
GGCAACAGTCAAGAAAGGCTCAGAACCACACGGTCGATTGGCGATTTACCACCGCAGATGCTCGCGTCAAACTGAAGCGGCTTTATCCCTCAATTCAACCTTGACTCTCTACTAGAGGGGAATCTTGATTAGAAACATAGTTCCTTTCTCTGGTGCTGAAACACACGTCAATTGTCCAGTATGATTCTTTGTCACAATCTCATAACTGATGGACAATCCTAGTCCTGTCCCTTTACCTGCTGCCTTTGTTGTGAAGAAGGGAACAAACAGCCGTTCTTGTATTGACTCTGGGATGCCAAGTCCATTGTCGGAAATTGCCACCATCGCAAACCTGTCTTCTAGACGGGTGCTAATTTGGATGGTCAAAGAGTTTTGCGTTTTGAGTTGAGTCGGTTGTTCGCCCAACCCCTGCTGCTTGACCTCTACGACCTCTTCAAAGGCATCGATCGCATTTGCCAGTATATTCATAAACACCTGATTAAGTTGTCCAGCGTAGCAATTGACAAGCGGTAACTCACCATACTCCTTGATGACTTCAATGGCAGGACGGTCTGTTTGAGCTTTGATTCGATGCTGCAAGATTAGCAGCGTACTCTCTAAACCTGCATGAAGGTCAGCAGGTTGCTTCTCGGCATCCACTCGTGAAAATGTTCGCAGTGACGACATAATTTCACGAATCCGTCCAGTTCCTAATCGCATGGAAGCAATTAATTTGGGTAAGTCTTCCAGGAGATAGTCGAGGTCGATCGCTTCGCGATGTTGCTCAATCTCGGAAGGTGTGGAGTGTTGTTGGTAAAGGTCTAGATGTTCCAGGAGATCTTTTAAGTAGCCCTCTGCGTGTTGCAAGTTGCCTGAAATAAAGCTGACGGGATTGTTGACTTCGTGAGCAACCCCCGCGACAAGTTGACCCAAACTAGAGATTTTTTCGGTTTGGATCAGTTGCGCCTGAGTTTGCTGAAGACTCTGTAAAGACTGTTCTAGCTGGAGGGCGCGTTCTCGTTCGCGGGTTTCTGATTTTTGTAGGGCAGCATTAGCAGTTTGCAGCGTTTGATAGAGCGCAGCGTTTTCTAGAGAAACCGCAATTTGAGAAGAGAGCAGAGACAAGACTTGCAGGCGATCGCGAGTGAAAGCATGGGTTGTCTGGTTGTTTTCTAGATACAGCACTCCAAACAGTCCACCTTGATAGATCACGGGAAAACACAGAATTGATTTAGGCTGGTTTTCTAAAATGTAAGAGTCTGTGGCGCAAGCAGGCTCGATCGTCGCATCATGAATCAACAGCTTTTTTTGAGTGCGGGTCACGTAATGGACGAGGGATAGCGGTAAGGCTTGATTGAGCGCGATCGAAACCGACCTGAGAACAGTAATGGTTGCTTGTTCGCTTACGGCTTGAGCAGCGATCACGAGTTCGCTGTCTTTTTGTAAAAGCAGGGTGCCTTTTTGCGCTCCTGCACTCTCTAGCACCACACCCATGAGAGTTTCCAACAAGCGGTCGATCTCAATTTCCTGCGAAATCGCTTGCGAAGCTTTGAGAATCGTTGCCAAATCGAGGACTTGTGAACTACTCGTACTGGTTGAAGAAATATGGGTAACGGAGAATGTTTGATCAATCGAGGAGGATTCCCGCCCTGGCTGGTGAATCTCTTGGAGAAGTTGAGGATAGCGTTGTTCTAAATTTGCTAATTTTGCTCTAGCTCCCCAACCCTGGTAGAGATAGTAGGCATCAACTAGATAAGGTTGAGCAATTTTTTCTTTGCCTCTCGTTAGCCAAAATTTGGCAGCTAATTCATTTGCGAGGGCGCAGTCTTGAATGAATTCGTTAGCTTTTGCGGCGGCGATCGACTGATCGTATAATTCGATCGCGGTTGCTAAATCACCAGACAATCGAGCGAGTTCTGCATCGACTAGGAGATGCTGATGCAAAAAGTTCTCTGGACAGCTTTTTGCCCAAATTTGCATCTGCTGTTGATTAGTTGCCAACTGTTGCCAGTAGTCACCTTGTTCATTTGAAGTAGCGTCCAAGTACAACGCCGCTAGAGTCAAGGAGTGATAGAAATTAAATTCTGCTAACGAGATGCAGCCTGGAAAGTACTTTAATAAAGCTTCAGCTTCTTGAATGCAGCGGAGAGCTTCAGAGGGACGATCGTAGAGATACAAAACTTGCGCTTTAAAGATTTGGTAGAAACCAATTCCCGCAGAACTCGAACGCTCTTGACAGCCTGCCATAAATTGCTCTTCACTGAGATTCTCTGCGCTGAAATTTTTTGCTTTCGCTGATTGCAGGTTAGAGATAGCTAATTGGCACGCCATCAGCATATCTTTCACTAACTGATTGTTGGTCTGTTCAGCAAACTTAAAGTAGTCAGAAAACTTAGCAGTCAAAGACTCTAAATCTACACCCTGGTAGAACGAATTAATGACTTGATGCCCAAGGTTATACCCCGCGAACTGTAATTCTCCAGACTCTAACCCGGCTTGATATCCCTCCATAAACGTCACCGAATCTTCTTTAAGCGGTCTGACCCAATGATTGACTGAGCCACCGATTACCAGACAAACTTTACATTTCTCAGCCTGATCGTTGAACCTTTCGCTAATGTTGAGGCTGAGTTGACCAAATTCATAGCCCGATCGATAGTCGCCTAGCATTGAACCCAGAATCAAACCATACTCAGAATAGCCATAGGTTGATTCTGGAAGTTGACCATAATTTAGGGAGAGATTCACCAGCTTCATCACTGCAATCAGCCAGAGATCTTGATTGGAAAAGTAGGTGGGCGCTCCTAGTGCCATCAGCAGTTTTGCGGCTGCTTTTTTCTCTGGAATGACCATCTCTGGCTCATTGATCAGCGTTGCGATTTGCGTTCCAGCTAAATGGGCTTTTGCGTTCTCCAGCTCACTGTTTAGCGCTGTTTCTAAATTCGACTCAGGCAAATCGATTCCTAATAGTGATAACGCATCCCGTCCAGCTTGAATCGCTTGATCATACTGTGCTTGCAGTGTGTGAAGAACAATCAACAGCCGATAAATTTCTGTCTTTTCAATGACTGATCTTGCTTTCGTTAAAGTCAAATCAATCAGTTGCTTCGATTGTTCACCGTTGCCGATTAAATATTCAATTTCTGCTTGTTCTCGATGGATTGTAAAGGTTAAATCATAATGCTCTGACCAAGCAACTTCGGTTAAGTTTTTTCTAGCTTGCGTGAGATATTCGCAGGCGGCTGAGTAGGCGGCTGCACTTTTTGCTTTTTTGCCTGCCTGCAAGTTTAAGTTAGCTAACTCCAACTGTTCAGCCGCATCTGTGATCAGCGTCTGACCCACATTGAGATGTCCAACAAGTTCAAAGACTCGATCGCTACGTTTAATTGGAGTCATTTTTGCGAACAGCAGTCGTCCGATTTGTAGATGAACAGACTGCTTTTGACTCTCATCAATCAGCGCATAGGCAGCTTGTTGAACCCGATCGTGGAGAAATCTGTAGTTAAAGTGAACTAAACTCGCATCGTTGCCTATCCGAGAAACTTCTGGTTCGGAGGCTGGTACAATCAATCCTTCTAGCGCGGAGACAAGGGTTTGAGCAATCGCTGAGATAGGCTCTGAACAAATGGTAGAAAGGGTTTTGAGGTCAAAGCAATTGCCAATGCAGGCAGCAAACTGGAGAACTTGTTGAGTGGTAGACGGCAGCTTTTTGAGTTTGCCAATCATCAATTCCACGACATTATCGGTGATGTCGATCGCTTCAATATCAGCAATATTCCACTGCCAATCTTTCTGATTGAAGTCGAATCGTAGCAGTCTTTCTTGATAGAGCGTTTTGAGAAACTCGTTGACAAAAAATGGGTTGCCCTCAGTTTTTCGCATCACCAAGTCTGCTAAAGGTTGAATGGCTGTGACGTGGCTGTGCAATGTCTCTGCAATTAGGTGCGTGACCTGTTCACTCGTCAAGGGAGCAAGCGTGATTTGATGGGGGAAAATTGAGCATTGTTGCAACTCCTCCAGCAAGATCATGAAGGGGTGGGCAGAGTTGACTTCGTTATCGCGGTAGGCTCCGATCAAAAGCAGGTGGCGAGTTTGTTCATCGGTTAGCACGACTTTAATCAGCTTTAAGGTTGCAGAATCTGCCCACTGTAAATCATCGAGAACCATTACCAGCGGATGCTCTGGCTGACAAAAGACCCGAATGAAGTTTTGGAAGACCCGATTAAAGCGATTTTGCGCCTCGGTAGGTGCAAGGGGCACGATCGGGAGCTGTGAGCCAATAATTTGTTCTAGCTCAGGAATCACCTCAATCATCACTTGAGCATTGGCACCCAAAACCGCCGTCAGTTTTTCGCGCCATTGATTGAGTCGGGCTTCGCTCTCGGTGAGCAGTTGCCGCATGAGCGACTGAAACGCGCCGACGATCGCTGAATAGGGAATGTTGCGTTGCAGTTGGTCAAACTTGCCGGAGATGAAATAGCCGCGTCGCTGCACAATGGGTTTATAGACTTCTTGCACCAATGACGATTTGCCGATCCCAGAGTAGCCAGACACCAGCATAAATTCGCTGTTTTGACTGTGAGTGGTGCGATCGAAGGCTTCTAATAACCGTTCAACTTCAGCGTCTCGACCATAGAGTTTTTCTGGGATTTGAAATCGATCGCACTGATCCTGTTGTCCCAACAAAAAAGGAGTAATCTTCTGGTGAAGCTGCCATTCTTGCTGACAAATTTCAAGATCATGCTGCAAACCAGAAGCACTCTGATAGCGGTCTTCTGCCATTTTTGCCATCAGTTTAAGCACGATCGCCGATAGCATAGTGGGAATGGCGCGATCGAGATCCGTCGGCGAAATGGGCTGCCTTGCTAGGTGACAGTGGACGGCTTCTAGGGGATCGGCAGCTTCAAAAGGGAGCCGCTTTGTCAACAGTTGATAGAATGTCACCCCCAACGAATAGAAGTCGGTGCGATAGTCAACGCCGCGATTCATCCGCCCGGTTTGCTCTGGCGACATATAGGGCAGTGTCCCTTCTAACCCATCAGGACTGGTCAGCACCTGCGTCTCTTTGGGTAAGAGCGAGGCAATACTAAAATCAGTAATTTTGACTTGTTTAGTAGCAGGATTGATCAACAAGTTCGCAGGCTTGATGTCTTTGTGAATCACCCGCTTCTGATGGAGTTCGGACAGAATTTGGGCAATTTGAATCGCGATCGCCAAAAACTCGCTCAAATCCAGCAAGTGATTTTTGCAGTAATCTTTGAGGGAAAGGGCACCAAAGTCTTCTAGTATGAGCGCTAGAACGTTGCCCGACGATTCTAGGCTATAGGGACGGACAATGCTGGGCAAATTGAGATCAGTTGCCAGGATATACTGTTTGCGAAAAATCGCGAGTTCTCTCGGTGTCGAGTTTTTATTTTTAAGAAGCTTGATGACGACAGGCTTTTGGTCTACTGATCGTTCTCCCCGATAAACCAAAGTTTTAGAGCTTTCGTAGATTTTTTCTGTAACTTGGTATCCAGAAAGTTTCAACATGATCGTTCTTGGGAAGAGAGGGACATCTAACAGTTAAGGTTTAGCCTTCCCCAAGAAACAGCTTAACCATCAGGCTGTTTAGTGATTAACACGATCGCTTTCAACTCAAACCGCATCTATTACTCGATCGCGCCATACTTCAAGCCCAGTTGTTTGAGCCATTGGCGATAAGCCAGAGAAGCCCGATCGCTTGGTAGGTGAAACTCGGCTTGCAGATCCAACGGCAGACGCTTGGGATTATGAGACTCTAAATTGGCGACATCTTGAAGAATGACTTTATCCTGGAATGCCACCATTTCTGCCTCTGGAATATCGTGGGCATAGTTGAGCGCGCCCCACATCCAACTCAGACATTCTTCTTCACCGATCGGCGTGACGCAATAGAGCAAAACCATGTAGTTGCCATCAACCGTCTCTTTGCGAAGCGATGCCGTTAAGGGGCGGAGTGCCCAATATTCGTAAGATGCGATTCCGGCTTGCCCAGTGCCATCGGGGTCAGGTTGCCAGACGCGGATATCGTGCAGGTAAATGCCGTTCTCACTGGTTGAAACTTCGTAGTCTTCAATGACGGCTTGGTCAGGCTCTCCCAAAATTCCGGCATGAACAAACGGCAAATGCGCGACATCCAGAAAGTTCTCGATCGCTCTCAACCCACTACAGCGGCAAAAATGCGCTCCACTCAAATACGTGCGAAAGGTCGGATCGTCCCATTCGGGAAACGGGGTCACATCCTGCGGCGGATTGCCCAGTGAGACAAAAATTACACCATACCGCTCTTGGACTTTGAAGGATTTTACACACGCTTGTTTGGGTGGCACATAGTTGGGGTGAGCCGGGATGTTTACGCAGTGTCCTTGAGGGTCATAAGCCAAACCATGATAAGAGCAGACCAGCGTATTCTCAACGACTTTGCCACCAGAGAGCCTGACACTGCGATGGGGACAGCGATCTTCCCAGGCGGCGATCACCGCAGTATTTTCTCCTCGCCACAGCACCAAATCCGTATCCATGAGGCGCGATCGTAACAGCGTTCCTGGCTTCAAGTCTTGCGATCGTGCCAGAGGATGCCAGTCATCCAACAACACGCGATCGGTCACTTTGCCATTCGTTTGACTCGCCGAACCTGTTGAAACTGACTCAACCATACCGATCTCCAGAACAACACACTACCGCTCACCCTTGACATAAGGAATGCCCAAAGCAGCCGGAGCCGCACTGCGACCTGTTCTCCACAACAGCGCAACCAGCGTCAGCACATAGGGCAACATCAACAAAAACTCGTAGGGTATATTTTTAAAGCCTAATGCCTGAATGCGATATTGTAGAGCATCGGCAATGCCAAATAGAAGTGCCCCAATCATTGCCCCCCCTGGCTGCCACCGTGAGAAAAAGACGAGAGCGATCGCGATCCAGCCTCGCCCGGCGGTGATGTTTTCGGTAAAAATATTGAGTTGCACGACTGTCAACACGGCTCCGCCCAACCCCGCTAGTGCCGAACCCAGCATGACTGCGCGGTAGCGAATGTGATCAACCCTCAAACCAGACGTATCTACGGCAGCCGGATTTTCTCCTACGGCGCGCAGTTCTAGCCCCCAGTTGGTGCGAAACAAAAAGAACCAGCACAGAAAAACCAGGACTGCGGTGAGATAGACCATCACATTATGGTTAAAGAGAATGTCACCGACGATCGGAATGTCAGAGAACCCTGGAATCGCCCAGGAGTCTAATCCTTTCACCCGTGCCCCCGCCAATCCCGCATTTTGGCGAAACACATAGGACGTTAATCCCTGACCCAGCAGCACCAAGGTTACGCCCGTGACAACTTGATCGCTTCGCAGAGTCACAGTTAGCACTGCCATGATCCATCCCATGACCGCACCTGCCAATAAGCCTGCTGCCAAACCACCCCAGGCAGCGACGCTAATCATTCCGGTAGACTGCTCAATGCTGTGGGCCGTGATAAACCCCGCCAAACTGCCGACTAGCATCACGCCTTCTAAGCCCAGATTCATCACGCCCGATCGCTCGGTGATAATCTCGCCCAAAACTGCCAGCAGCACAGGCACCGCTAATCGGATTCCGGCGGTGAACAAAGCGACCCCAAAACTCCAAGTTAAGACTTGTGCCCACATGATTACAACGACTCCCGTTGGGCGATCGCCTGACCCGCCAACACAAACAACACCACGATCGCTTGAATCACTTGCGCGACTGAAGCCGGAATTTGTAGAACCACATTGAGCGACTGGGCACCGACCATCAAGGCAGAAAACAGCAGTGCCGCGACCACAACGCCCACAGGTTGACGTTGCCCCAACAGAGCGACCAAAATGCCACCAAACCCAAAGTTATCTGAGATGTCACCTTTGAGACGAGTGTAGGTGTAACTCACCTCAATAATGCCAGCCAGCCCCGCCAGTCCACCGCTGATCATTAAGGCAATCAGAATGCTGCGGCTCGTATTAATTCCTGCACATCGCGCCACGCTAAGACGCGACCCCACTGCCCGAAGCTGCAAACCCAGAGGAGTCTGCCACAGCAGAATGTAGACGACCCCCACCAGCCCAAACGCCAGCAGAACGCCCCAATGCAATCGAGTGCCTAAAAGCGTCGGAATTTGAGCATTGGCGCTAAACTGAGCCGATTCGGGTAGAAACCCATCGGGCTGTTGTAGGGGCACACGAGCCGCATATTGAACCAGCAGAATGCCAATGTAATTGAGCATCAATGTACAAATAATCAGATTCACGCCGCGTTGAAGGTGCAGCAATCCTGCAATGCCACTCCAGATCACGCCTCCTAAGATTCCTGCCATGAACATCAGTGGAATCAGCAACCCAGGACCCAAGTCTGGCAAGGCAAGGGCAACCACACTGCCGCAGAGTGCCCCAATGTAATACTGTCCTTCTGCACCAATGTTCCAGACGCGACAGCGAAAGGCGATCGTCATCCCCAACCCAATGATCAGCAAGGGAGTGGCTCTCAGCAGCGTTTCAGTCAATTGGCGACCTCCGCCAAAGGCACCCGCCAGCATCACGCCATAAGCTTGCAGAGGATTTGCCCCACTCAACTGAAGCAAAACGGCACCCAGCAAGAGTGCCAGCAATCCTCCTAGCAGTGGTGCAAGTGATTTCAGTCGCTTCAAAACCCCTGCATGAGTTAGCGCACTCCCTAAATTCAGAACTGATTCTTCTCTCATTCCTCATCCCTCGCGCGTTCTCTTTTTCCTGCCATGAGCAAACCGAGATGATGAATGTCCGCAGAGGCGCGATCGACTTCCCCCACGATCTCGCCTTCATATAAAACTGCAATGCGATCGCTCAGGCTCAAAATCTCATCCAGTTCGGTTGAGATCAGCAGAATTGCAGCCCCCGCGTCTCGTCGTGCCAGCAGTTGGGCGTAAACAAATTCAGTGGCTCCAATGTCTAACCCTCGCGTAGGTTGAGCTGCCAATAGCACTTGATGGTCACGGTTTAGCTCTCTTGCAAACACCACCTTTTGGGCATTTCCTCCAGAAAGCTTTCCGACCTGCGTCTTAACAGAAGGGGTGCGAATTAAATATTGCTGCACTAAATCAGTCGCGTGTTTGAGAATGTAGTTTATACGCAGCAGCCCTTTCCACTGAAACGGGGGATGCTGGACATCTTTTAAAACTAGATTTTCTGCAACAGAGAACTCAGTCAAGATGCCCATTGAGTAACGATCGGACGGAATGTGAGCCAGCTTTCCGGTCAACAAAATCTCGCCCCGATCAATCGCACGCAACCCGACGATCGCCTCTTCTAACTCTCGCTGACCATTTCCATCCACGCCTGCAAGCCCCACAATCTCACCTGGCTGAATGACTAAATTCAGTCCACGCAAAGCCGGGAGCTTACGATCGCTGATCACCCAAAGATTTTTGATCGCCAAAGCAGGAGGAGAAGCGCTTTGCGGTTTGTGGTTTGTGGTTTGCGCTTCGTCTTCTCGATTCCGAAACAAGCTCACTTCTCTGCCGACCATCATCTTTGCCAGCGATCGCTCAGTGCAGTCTTGAATGGCGATCGTGCCGACTGCTTGCCCATCTCGCAAAACCGTGACCCGATCACAAATCGCCATCACCTCATTGAGTTTGTGAGAAATGAAAACGATCGCCGTTCCTTGAGATGCCAGCATTCTCAACGTTGCCATTAATTCCTGCGCTTCTTGAGGAGTCAGAACCGCCGTTGGCTCGTCCAAAATCAGGATGTTTGCCTGACGGTAAAGGGCTTTGAGAATTTCGACTCGCTGCTGTTCTCCCACCGAAAGCTGCCAGATTTGAGCAGACGGATCAATGTTCAATCCATACTGGTCAGCCAGCCTCTGAAGGCGCAAGTTCAGCCTTTTTGGAGCTTCTCGCAACAGCGTTCGGTTTGAGCCTAGAACGATATTCTCAGCCACGGTGAACGGCTCAACCAGCTTGAAATGTTGATGCACCATGCCAATTCCAGCCGCGATCGCGTCTCTGGGCGATCGCAACCACACACGCTGCTCTTTTAACCAAATTTCTCCGGCATCCGGCTCATACAAACCACAGAGCAAATTCATCAAAGTGGTTTTACCTGCGCCATTTTCACCCAAAAGCGCATGAATTTCACCGGGTTTCACCTCAAAGTCGATCGCTCGATTAGCAATTACGCCCGGAAAGCGCTTGGTGATGCCACGCATTTCTACAGCTAGGGGAGAAGTCGATCGAGCAGAAATCATGGATTGCAAATACACGAATCGTACCCAGAGATTGGCAGAACTAACTTATGTACAATCCTATTTCAGTTGCAAGAGTGGAACAGGCTTCCAGCCTGTACGGGCAAGATGCCCATTCCACCATTTATTTAGGATTGCTAGGGCGATGGGGATGCGAGCCGATCGACTCGCATCCCCATCGCTGATCAGCCTACTTCGGGACAAATGGAACGGTCAGTTCACCAGAAGCAATTTTGGCGCGGGTTGTCTTTAAAGCGTCAGCCTGCTCACGGGTGAGCTTGTTCTTAAACCCCGGTGCAGCTTCTACATCGATCACCCCGTCCGCGACCCCTAGCTTGTAATACCGATTGGCAAACTTTTTCGCTTGAATGTCTTCGATCATCTTGCTAAACAGCGGTTCTATCTTCCAGAGCAGATTGAGCGCCACCACTTGTGGACCGAGAGACGACATATCCCCAACATAGCTAGTCGCGTATCCTCCCTTAGTTTTGGCTGCCTCGATTTGCCCGATCGTGGGTCCTTGCCCACACCCAATCCAGAAATCGACTCCGGTTTCTGCTTGAGAGAGGGCTGCTTCTTTTGCTTTGGCGACATCATCCCAATTGCCGACTGCTGCACTGGTCAAAGTGGCATCAGGTCGCACTGTTTTTGCCCCCGCTAGCATTGCTTCACCCATCGAGTGGCAAACCGGGATGTCAAAGCCGTACAAAGCCCCTAACTTGCCAGTTTTGCTCAGTTTGGCTCCTATTAGCCCCACCAGGTAGGCACCTTGATAAAAGGGTTGGTCATAGTCAGCCACGTTTGCAGCCGTTTTGTTGATGCCGCCTGCCCACGCAAAGTTAACGTTGGGAAACTCTTTGGCAACCTTAAAGACGGCATCGCCATAGTTGAATGAATGGGCCACGATCGTGCCATATCCCGCCTCAGCATACTGACGTAAAACTCGTTCAGCATCCGCAGGAGAAACCGATTCAGAAACAGCCACATCCATGCCCTTTGCTTTGAGGGCTTGGGTCGCTTTAACGGCTTGCTGGTTCCAAGATTTATCGGTGGGAGATCCATTGATAATCAAGGCAAACTTGGCTGCTTTTCCTTTTGTGGCGTTAGAAGTCGCTCTTGATGAGCTGTCTGCGCTCATTGGGCTGTCTGAGGGAGAGTGAGAGGTCGTCGGCGTAGAGCTACAGGCGGATAGCATCATGAGCGGTGCCGTAAGCGCAAAACTCACTAATGCGTGTTCAAGAGAATGGAAGAAGCGTTTTGAGCTGAGCACAAAATATCTCTGAGACGCGAAGTTCATCGAATGCCTTAGAAGGATGATTGAATATTCCCCTGAGTCAACCCGGAAGTAAAGAGTTCGATTAGGATTATGTTAATCCTCTAGCCGTTCTAAAAATCCTGTTCCAGCTTTTGGAACAGGATCAGGGAATTTGAGTGCATGACGACTTTCGCCCAGATGAGTCAATTTTCTGCGACTTCAAGTACTCTGTGACATCCAGCGCCACCAGCCGATGCCCATCGAGCTGCTCATAAGGCTGCAACTATTAACCCCGCGTCACAAGATAGGAGGACAACAACGGACAAAAATGGAGCTAAGCGGGTTCGAACCGCTGACCTCTGCAATGCCATTGCAGCGCTCTACCAACTGAGCTATAACCCCTCATTGCGTATATTATCATGGCGTAACCCTGATTATCTAGTCAAGCAATCAATCAACTTTGATAAGCTGATAGACGTATCGCCCGCAGAATTGAGAGACGTTCGAGGCTTATGACTGAGACACCCCAAGAGTTGCCTAATTCCGATCGTGAGACGGCTCAGACCGAAGTCGATGCAGAAGCCCTATTAAAATCGCTGCGTCGCAAAGAGGGCAGTTGGATTGAGTGGGGTCAAGCATGTCAGACGTTACAAAAAGCAGGCTACAGCCCCCAAGCGATTTTTGAAGGCACGGGGTTTGAGCCGATTCAACAAAATCAAATCATCGTTGCGTCTCAGGTCTATGCCTCAATGATCAGCGCGGGTGTACCCGAAGCGGTGCAGACTCACTTTCGGCAAAAAGGCAGTGATTCTCTTTACGAGTTACGCATTCTCACCCAAGCCGAGCGAGCCGCCGTCGCTACCTTTGTGGTTGAAAAAGGGCTAGACGTGGATGAAGCGCGAGAAGTTGCCCGTGCGGTCAAAGATATTTCTCGGTTTAAACCGCCAGAGGAGTTTACGGAGCATCCGGGAGATGCGGTGGCTTTGCAGGTTTGGAAAAGCGCGAGAGAGAAAAGTGATTTGCAAGCACGATCGATTCTGATTGCTAAGGGGTTGAGGTTTGCTCACAGTGCGACTGCCCGTAAAAAAATCGAGCAATTGTTGACCGACTTTACCGTCACCGCGACGCGCCCGGCTCCGGGCTTGCCTGTTTATCGGTTAGAAACGGATGAAGATTTGCCTCGAATTTTGCCTGTGGTCGGGAAGTTGCCGCTCACCAAAGCGGACTTGCAAGCGGTTCCGATCGTCGAAGAAACCGGAGCCTTTCAACTCGTGCAGTTTTCTGGAACAGGGGCGTGGGTGCCGATTCCGGGATGGCAAGTGATTCGCACGGCAGAAGACCCGATCGTACTTTTGGGCGACAGCGATCAACTCCCCGCTCCGTTGCCCGGTGCGATCGGAGAAGTCGTGATTGTCGTCGATCGGGCCCAACGCCAGTGGAATGACCAGAGCTATTTTGTGATCGCAGAAGCCGAGCAGTTGCAGCTACGCTGGTTTACAGAATCGCCTGACGTGCCGTTACTGGGTCGAGTAGTGTTAGTCATGCGTCCTAAAAAGGTGCTGGATGAGGACTATACAAAAGAGCTTTGGCAGATTGATGAATAGATTCGCTCAGGATCGTGGATTAAATAACCTGTCAATTTTGTCATTAAATCTCTTGTTCGTCATGGTCGAGATTTTCGCCCCTTAAATCCCCCATTCATGGGGGACTTTGAGCCAAGATTCCCGGTTTCAAAGTCCCCCAAAATGGGGGATTTAGGGGCACAAGCCGACTCAAACGGAGCAACCAACGACCTTATCTACACTCTAGTTGAGTCCGAGAAGTTGCCCCTTAATAAATCCACGTTCCTCAGCACCGATAGCCCTGATAGGGAACGCCCAATCGGTAATATCGATCGGGATCGCGGTTGCAGACCGATCGATGCAAAGAAAGCTGTTGGGGAAAGTCTTTTTTCCTCAAGCCGGGTGCAATAATCCAGAGATTTTGAGGCGAAGCATCGCTGACTTTGGGGCTTTTCAGATTCTCCCAAACTTGTTCATAACCCTGCGATCGCGCCAGAAATGCAAACTTGGTTTGAGGATTATTCTCCAGCAGTGCCAGGGCAAAGCTTAACCCCAAAGCAATGTCTTGCAAATCTTGGTGTGCCATCACCACGAGCGTCGATTCAGCAGCTTTCGACTGCATCGTTCTGGCAACTTGCTGAGGCTGATAAGGTTTGAGAAAGACGCGATCGGATACCACAAATCCACAACTCAACAACCCAAACAGCACGATCGGAATGAGAGTTTTGGGCCACGAGCGATCGCTTTGGGATGGCGGATCTGCAACCACAAATTTACCCTCGGTTGCCACGCTCCACAAACTCGCGCCTATCAAAGCACAGACTGCCGGGTAATAAATAAAGTTATAGCGAGGAACCTGAGTCAGATCTTTGTGAAATAGATAGACGATCGCCAAAAACTCGACTACCACCCAACCGACAAAGCTTGCTAAGGTCAGAGTCTCCCAGTGCATTTCTGGCGTTTGCCAAAGTTTTTGCAGTCCTTTGAACACCTGCCAGGTCAGCCAACCGCTAAACAGCAACATCAGCACCGCCGATGGAATCACGATCCAGAGCGGCTGATTCTCAACGGGAAGGGCGATCGTCATCAATACCCAGCCCGCCAATAGCTGATAGAGCGGCACAATCAGGGTCAACCAACCGGACTGAGTTGGGGCTAACCAATTGGTTTCTGGACGGCTCAAATGACTCAAAAAGGTCGGCATCCAGGGCAAATAAATCAGCCCAATTCCACCGACAGCGAAGAGGAGCGTCAGCCAGGTATGACGATAGAAAGAAATGGGAGCTTTGCGGTTTGAGAATTGAAATTTGAGGAGTAAGGCGACCAGGGTTAGAAGTTGGGCGATCGTCGCCAAAATGAAAAAATAGTGGACGTAGAAACCTACGCCATTAACGGCGATCCAGCCGAGCCAAACGCCGGGTTGCAGTCGTTGCTGCCGAAAATCTTGCTGAATGCGAATCATGCCCAACAGTGCCAGACTGAGCAGCAGCATCGGCACCGTGTAGTGACGGGCTTCTTGAGAGAGGTAGACGGCGAAGGGAGACACCGCCATCACGATCGCGCTTGCCAACCCCGCAGATCTTGAAAAGGCAATTCGATTCAGATAATAAATAGAGAAGATTACCCCGACTCCTGCCAGGGCTGGTAGCGATCGCAGTTTCCACACCCAAGTGTGACTACTAGATTGAAGCCAATTTAACCAATCGTGTAGCCAGCAAAAAAACAGAGGCGGATGAACCGATTGAGTCGAAACGGTTTGAGCGATCGCCGCGCAGGTGGTCGGTTTGAGCGTAAAAAGTTGATCGAGCGCCGACAGCGAAAAGGCTGCCTCTAACGGCACATCGAGATAACTCCGCCCCAAGCTCAAGAGCGCCGTAATCACTTCATCCATCCAAACGGATTTAGCGTCAAGATTCCAAAACCTCAACATTGCGCCCAGAAAGACGACCCCAATCAAAATCAGAGTGCGGGAAAAGATCATAGCGATCGACCGACGTTAGAGACTGCACTCTACACTGGAAAGGAGTTTGTCGAAAGACCGTGAACTACCTACACCAACCGCTACGCAGTCTGGTGTAAGCTTCCAATTTCAATAGGAAGTGCCTTAGATACGGATGACTTACGCCTTCCAACCCTCGGACTTACCTTCCCTCCATTGGCAGTAGCGCTAGTTCCTAACGCCAAAATACGCAAGCCTTCATCTCGAATATTGATCGCCGCGTTTACATCCCGGTCGTGCTTTGTAGCGCAGTTCTCACACTGCCATGACCGGATATCTAAAGGTAGGCTACCCATTCGATTGAGGCAGACTGAGCAGGTTTTTGAAGACGGGAAAAACCGATCAACTTCTTGATAAATCTTTCCATCTTGCCCTGCTTTATAACTGAGCATTCTAGTGAACTCGCTCCAACTTGCATCGTTAATCGCTTTGGCTAAGTTGTGATTTTTCACCAGGTTCTTTACCGCTAAGTTCTCCACGCAGATCACTTGGTTTTCGTTGACCATTTTGCGCGATAACTTATGCAGAAAGTCTTTTCTCACGTTCGCAATTTTCTCGTGAACCCGTGCCACAATGCGACGTGCTTTCTTCCGATTGCTTGACCCCTTCTGTTTACGAGCAAGCCTTTGTTGCTTACGTTTGAGGTTCTTTGAATGCTTTTTCAGCACTCTCGGATTATCAAACTTTGAGCCGTCAGACGTAATTGCAAAGTGGGTTAGACCCAAATCAATCCCAACGGCTTTACCGGTTCCCAACACCTCAACTTCTGGCACCTCATCATCGAATAACAGCGACGCAAAATACTTGCCAGAGGTTGTGAGAGACACCGTTACAGTTTTTAGCTTGCCTTCAAAGACGCGATGAATCTTTGCTTTGATCACGCCCAACTTTGGCAGCCTCAAGCTCTCATCGGTGATTTCAACATTCTGGGGATATTGAATCGACTGTTTACCGTGCTTTGATTTGAAGTTGGGAAACTCCGTCCGCCCCTCAAAGAAGTTGATAAACGCCCTCGACAGGTTGAGAGACACGCTCTGCAAGACCTGGCTGTAAGGCTCTGCTAACCATTCAAACTCCTTCTTGAGGGCGGGTAATCGGCTGTTCATCCCCACCTGAGATAAGCCTTTCCCGGTTTCTTTGTAGAGTCGATTGGTTTCAGCCAACGAGTTATTCCAAAACCAACGGGCACAGCCAAACGCTTTTGATAGCGCTTCTTGCTGCTCATCGGTCGGATAAATTCGTACTTTGACTGCGCGTTTCATGTCTTTATCTTACTACAATTTGTGATTAGCAGTAAGAGGTATTGATCAATAGTCTGTGTTGATATTTAGGAGACTTGCAATATCTTGCCTATCCCGATGGTTCTCCAGCTTCGGTGAAGACCACAATCGGGACGGCAAGATATCGCATTGGCTTTCATCCCGCCGCTAAAATGAGTACATCTATAGCGGGGGACTTCCCGCCGACTCAGTTAAGGAAAGTTTGTGCTATGAGCGGTCAAGCCCCGTCTCCACGAATCATTGGCTTAACGGGAGGCATTGGCATGGGCAAAACAACGGTCTCCGACTATTTAGACAAAACTTATCAACTGCCCATTTTAGATGCTGATATTTATGCAAGAGAAGCTGTGCAGCCCGGATCGATCGTCCTCGAAGCGATCGTGAATCGCTACCAATCCAAAATTTTGTTGTTAGATGGAACGCTCGATCGTCGCCAGCTTGGGGAGATTATTTTCACCCAGCCATCAGAACGCATCTGGCTAGATGAGCAAATTCATCCCTATGTGCGGCAAGCGTTGAGTCGAGATCGAGATCGTCTGATCCAACACTCACATCAGACGATCGTCCTAGTGATCCCGCTGCTGTTTGAAGCTCAAATGACGGATTTGATCACAGAGATTTGGGTAGTCTCGTGTTCGCCAGATCAGCAGATTCAGCGTTTGATGCAGCGTGGAGCGTTGAGCCTAGAGCAAGCAAACGCGCGAATTAACAGCCAAATGGCGATTGCCGAAAAGCGCGATCGAGCCGATGTTGTATTAGAGAACACTTCAACGTTAGAGGATCTTTTAGAGCAAGTCGATCGAGCGATTGATCACCCATTCTCGCCAAATTCGACAAAATCTTACGGCTGACCGCTAGACTGTCTATGGTTTGGGTTCTGATACATTCCTTCAAATTGCAAGTTCTAACATCACTTGATAAACGGCTATGGGCGCAACGCTAGAACAAATCGCTGGCTTTCTAGACAACAAAGACTGGAAATATCGCCTAGACCCCGAAGAGTCTCGCATTCTGACAGGCGTGTATGGTGAAAACATCGAAGACTTTCTGATCGTCATTCAGCTAGACGAAGATGGAGAATTTTTTGAGATTTTTGCGCCCCGCGTTTTAGCAGGAGTCAAAGACCATCCTCACAAGACTGCAATTTTGCAGACCATGCTCTGCATCTCCTGGGAAACCAAAATGCTTCAGTGGGAATATGACCCCTCAGATGGTGAAATCCGCGCCATCATTGAGTTTCCCCTTGAAGATGCAATTTTGACCGAACGCCAGTTTTATCGGTGCCTGCACAGTCTCGTTCAGCTAGTGGATGAGTTAGCAATGCCTCGCCTACAAGCCGTAATGGAAACCGGAGAAGACCCCGGCGACCTCGAAGAAGGCGAACGGTTACTGCTGGCCTTACAAGAAGAAGCGCCCGGACTGTTAACCGTCTTAGAACGCGCGATGGAAGCCCGCAAACGACGCGGCAGACACTTGCCAGAGAAAGAGCCAGACAAAGAAAAAGAAAAGGAATGACCGTAAATCCACGTCAGTTCGATGAGTTCTTTCGCTTCGTTCTTCAGCGCTTCAGCCCCCTAAATCCCCCAAAATTGGGGGACTTTGAACCTAAATTCTGGGCTTGAAGTCCCCCAGAATTGGGGGATTTTGGGGGCAGCCCAGATTTGCAACCGTAGCGAAAAGCTTCATCGAATTCACGTTAAATCCAGTCATCGTTTCGTGGCGCAGTCGTCTCGACTGCCAGCAGGCAAGATGCCTGTCCCACCGTTGCTGAACTTCCGTCTTAATAGACTAGTCTTCGATCGCTTCTCCGCCCACGACGACATCTCGAATTCGCAAGCTAGGGCCGCCACAACCTACGGCTAAACCACTCTGTCCGCCTTTGCCGCAGCCGCCTGACTCATCCCAATAAAAGTCATCGCCGATGCCTTCGATGTCTGCCAGGGTTTTAAAGGCATTGCCAGAGAGGGTGACATCCCGTACAGGTTCGGCAATTTCGCCATTGCGAATCATCCAAGCCTCGCCGGCCGTGAAAGTAAACATCTCGCCATTCGTCATGCCGCCTAACCAGTTACGGGCATAAACCCCTTCCTTGATGTCGCTAAACAAATCTTGAACCGGGGTTTTGCCTCGCTCGATCCAGGTGTTGGTCATGCGAACGATCGGGGGAAAGTGGTAGTTCAAACAACGAGCGTTTCCGGTAGGAGCCTCTTCGAGCTTGCCAGCCGTCTCACGCGAGTGCAGACGACCCACTAAAACCCCGTCTTTGATCAGTTGTGTCGTGGTTGCCGGAACGCCCTCATCGTCATAGAAATAGCTGCCTCGATGCCCTTCAAGCGCGGCACCATCAAAAATCTGCAATTCTGGCGAACCGAATCGTCGCCCCAGGCTCATCACTTCTAGCAAATCTGGGTTTTCATAGGCCATATCGGCTTCTGAGAGGTGCCCAAACGACTCGTGGACAAATAGCCCAGATAAAATCGGATCAATCACCACCGTGTAGGCATTGCCCTTGACTGGAGGCAGCGCCAACGAGTCAACGGCTCTTTGAGCCGCGCTGCGAACTTGCTCATCCAACCCCATCAGGTCTTCATAGGCTTTGCGAGATCCGATCGTTTCTCGCCCCGTTTGCACCGTTTCTCCATTTCGAGCAGTGGCAGCAAAGCGCATCTCAATATCGACCCAAGACTGTTCAATAAACGTGCCGTCTGAGGTGGCCAAAATCATTTTCTGAGCGCTGTCACCATAGCGAACCGAAACCGTTGCGATTTTGGGATTAACCGATTGCAAAAGTCCGCCATAGTATTGACACAGCGATTTTTTTTGCGCGAGCGGAATCTGTCGAGGGTCAGTGCCCGTTAGCGGCAGGGTGCAGATGTCTTGAACCGGATCGATCGGGGCAAGAATCGTTTCATCAGTGCCCACCAGCCGAGCCGCCGCGATCGCGTCTTCAATTCGGTCAGACAGGGTTGACAGTTGATTAAAACTAGCAAAGCCCCAACCGCCTTTGTGGCAGGCTCTAACCTGCCCTCCGATCGAGATTCCCTCACTCAGGGTTTCAATCTTGGTGCCCCTGAGCAAAATATCGGTGCCCTCAGCCGCCTCTAAACGAATGGCTAAATAATCAACCTGAGAGCGATAACGACGAACCAAATCAGCCAGGAGGTTTTTGGTGTCAGCCAGGGCATGGGTCATTGCTTTTAGAAACCTTATCGACTGTCTCTATTGTGCAATCGATCGAGACGGGTTGCACAAATCAGCCTCCCATAAAAAGTCCCGTGACTCAAAGCAGCCTTTAGCAGCCGTCAAGATCACGGGCAAAGCTTATAAAAAATCTAGGGTGCAAGCAGGTTAAACGCAACCCACGAGCCTAGTCTTTAGAGTTACGTAGACGAATCAACTGACGACGCATCTGGGGTGAGGCTGCAATTTCAGAAATTTCCTGTGCCTCTACCTCAACTTGGATAGGCTCCATATATTCATCACTGCCGCAGGCGAAGGCATCAAGCAGCATCTCTAGGAGTTGTTCGCGGTCTTTTAGCACCCGCTTTTCCTCAACTAATCTGAACTTGAGGTGAATCTCACACTCGTAAACACCCACTTCATGGTTATCTGTGGGCTGATATTCCAAGGAATCGTACTTCATTTAGGAAAGCAGTCCCTACGACGCTGCGATTGGATAAGGGCTTCAAATCAGGATTGGCGGAAAACCTTGCATTCTACTGCCCATACTTTGAGCAACCGAATGCAAATGTTTCTTCATGGGATTAAACCTAGCATCTTCAGAAACTAATTCAGATCAGCTAGATAGCTGAATCATCAAACTAACAGTGTGAAATTTGAGAATGTAAAAGCGTTTGTTCATTTCAATGAAGTCCACTAATACGTTCCTTAATCGAAAGGGGGATTACGGTCAGTTATAGGGGAGTTAATCGTGAATTAGTACCGTAATAACACTCATCTTTGAATAACCGAAAGTTGTAGGAACTTAGCGAGAAGATAGAAGGTGCTTGATTGCTTGAATAATAGTCTCTTCTCAAGGCTGTGAATGGAGCCAGCAGAAACTTTTGCTTGACTAAAAAGTGATCTAAATCACGTCAATAAGGCCAACGCAAAGCTGTATTTTTATATACTTATATAAAAGCCTTATACTTAATTTCATAGAGGTTTGATTGTCCAAACAGCGATGTTTAGGAGATTTTCACTCTTATTTCTAATCTTAAGAGGTAAAAACATTAATGCGGTTTTGGTATTATTAAAAACCTAGCTAACTCCGTGATTAAGTTATTTCCGAAGCTAATTATTCTCAGGCCGAGAAGAAGGTTGTCCTAGTTAAAGTTCTATTTAAGCAGTCAGTACTGATTGAATATATGTGATTTATTTAACTTTGATCTACTCGCTTTATTTCTTGAATAATCAAAATTTAGCTTCGTCACACTGATATTTACCCCGATCAGGACTGTAAATTCAATTAATTCTCTATATATATAAATTATTTCATCGCTCATCAAACCTACGATAAATTGTATTGAGCTGACAACCTAGAAACTACATTAGAGACGATCGAAGTAATCACCTTGCGTGGGCCACTAAATATAGAATTTCAGTAAAACCACTGAAGAACATTCACTGTTAGATGAATTTTCTAAAAAGATTTGCGGCTCTTTATGTAGTTTTGATGTTGATGCTTAAAATCAGCCTGAACAATTCCCAAACCAATCGAATTGATGATGAGTTCATAATCCATCAAACTGCGATCGAGTGCCTTGACAGTGGGTTATCGCTGCGATCGATAAACAGGCAGCGTAAAGTGAAAGCAACTGCCCTGATTGGGGACAGAATCAACCCAAATCTGCCCATAGTGGGCCCGAACGATGCGTTGACAGAGCGATAACCCAATCCCGTAGCCCTCTTGAGCTTGATCTCGCTGAAGGCGGAAATGATCTTCAAAAATCCGTTCCCGATTTTCTTCGGGCACACCTGGCCCGTCGTCACAAATGCTGATCTGCACTTTTTGAGCCGTGCGGTGCAGCATCGAGATGTGAATGGTGCCCTCGATCGGCGTATATTTCGCGGCATTGTCGAGGATATTCGTCAAAACCTGGCGCACTCGCTCTTCGTCAGCGTAGACGATGGGCAGATCGGTCGGAATGTCTGCATCCACTTTCTGCGACTTGGCATGGAAGCGCTCTTCTAAATTCTCTAAAACCGTTTGACAAAGGGCACCGAGTTCTAGCTTTTGCGGCAAAATTTGAAGTTCAGCACTGGTGCCTCTAGCGGCTTGTAAAATGTCAGTGATCATGCGATCTATGGTGCGAATCTGCGATCGCCCGTGCTTCAACAACTGAGCAGTCAGCGCCGGGGTGAGACGATAGCCCTGCCCCTCTTGAGCCTTATGACCCATTTCTAGCGTTTCGATGGCGATCGACGCTGCCGTTAGCGGATTTCGCAAATCGTGAGCCAGCATTGAAATAATCTGATCTTTAAACTGAAGCTGCGCCTGAAGATCTTCTTTTTCTTTTTTGAGGTTAAAGATTTGATCGGCTAGCTGCAACAATTCAGAAGAATGCGCGATCGAGGAAATCTTTGGAGGCTGATCTGAAACAGGAGATTCGGTTTCTTCGAGCACAGAGCCTTCTAACTCAGCCCGGTTTTCTAAAAAGTCTGCAACCGAGGCTTGCCAGCGTGACCAACAATTTTTGAGTTGAGCAACCAGATTCGTTCCCGTCAAGGTCTGTCGAGGGTCGGGATGAATTTTAATTAGGGCAGGAGTCGCCACCAAGCGAAAATGCTCGGCTAAATGAGGCTGTTCGCCAACATCAATCACCTGAAGCTCAAACGGATAGTCGGCTCTAAGATCGGTCAAAAAGCGGCGAATCTGCTGGATTTGCTCTTTTGCCTTGGGTCGCTGATCGACAAACAGCAAGATCTGTAAGGGCACTTCAGCGTTTGTTAACTTTTGGGGAGGTGCCTGCATCGTCAATGAGTTGCTACAGACGGGGCTAGTTGACTATCAGGACAGGTTAACTGGGCTTGACTGAGCTGAAACATCGCACGATTGCAGTTCTCTCTAAGAGACTACAACGCTATACTGACGACTTTAGGTAGGAATGCTAAGGATCAAGCTAGGATTTAGTATCCAAAACAGATCGAGCCGTTTACCTGGGACATCTATAGATTATCGCGTTCTGGCAAGGTCTGTGAGCAGGTTTACCAAGTTTCTTTGACGCACTCCCCAGCCCTCAAGGGACGGAAATTCTGGGTTCAAGCAGCGATCGCAGGCAAGCCCGTCTTACATCACCTCGCCCACTGGACAACGCCCTGCCCAGTTTTTGAACAAGTACAACTCAAAAAATGAACCGTATGTTCAACCGATTCGTACAAAGTTTTACCCAGATCGCGATTCAGATCTGGAACGCTATACCTTGCTGTCATGGTTCAGAGGTGTACCGAGATTTGACTCTTCGCGTACAAGTTCAATCGTACCACTGGTTGTATCCCTGTTCCTGAACTCTGCCGCCTAACCTCGGCGCGGGAACCCCTTTTACATCCCCATGCGTGAACAACAGGGGCTTTAAGGGTTCCCGAACCCTCCATTCCGGTAAAGTGAAAATAAGAATCGTCGAGACTGAGGCTGATGAAGATTTTGGTATTGACCTGGGAGTTTCCACCGCGGATTGTGGGCGGCATTGCCCGTCATGTAGCAGAGCTATACCCAGAGTTGGTCAAGCGGGGGCATGAAATTCATCTGATCACGGTGCAGTTTGGTCAGGCTCCTCACTATGAAGTGGTCGATGGCGTAGCAGTGCATCGGGTCAGTGTAGACGAGAGCCAAAACTTCTTGCACTGGGTCGCCAACATGAACGACAGCATGGGTCGGCATGGCGGCAAGCTGATTCGCGAGGAAAGCGCGTTTGAGATCATTCATGCTCACGACTGGTTGGTGGACGATGCCGCGATCGCGCTCAAGCATCTGTTCAAAATTCCGATCGTGGCGACGATCCACGCGACTGAGGGCGGTCGAAATAACGGCGTTCACACAGAGGCGCAGCGCTATGTCAATGAGAAGGAGCAGCGATTGGCATACGAGGCATGGCGCGTGATTGTCTGCACAGACTTTATGCGGCGAGAAGTCGAGCGATCGCTATACACGCCCTGGAACAAAATCGATGTGGTTTATAACGGCATTCGGGCTGAAAAAAAGCAGCGTCACCCAGGGTTTGACTTGCAAGCCTTTCGGCGGCGGTTTGCGGGAGATGACGAGAAAATTGTCTATTACGTGGGGCGAATGACCTACGAAAAGGGCATCTCTGTAATGCTCAGTGCCGCGCCAAAAGTGCTGCAAGCAATGGGAACTCAGGTGAAGTTTATCTTTATTGGCGGGGGCAACACCGATTATCTCAAGGGGCAAGCCTGGAATTTAGGCATTTGGCAAAAGTGCTATTTCACTGGGTTTATGCCCGACGAAGATCTCGATCGATTTCAGACGATCGCCAACTGCGCCGTGTTTCCAAGTCTCTATGAACCGTTCGGCATTGTGGCGTTAGAAAGTTTTGCGGCACGGGTGCCTGTGGTCGTGTCAGATGCGGGTGGCTTGCCTGAAGTCGTTCGTCATGGCAAAACAGGGGTCGTGACCTGGACGAACAATTCAGACTCTCTCGCCTGGGGCATTATTGAGGTGCTGAAGAACCCTGATTATGCCCAGTGGCTGGTCGAAAATGCCTACAAAGATTTAGCCGTTCGGTTTAACTGGGCAAAGTTGGCACAGCAAACCGAGGCGGTGTATGGGCGAGTGCTGCATGAACGATCGCAGGTCGAGTGGTAACTTTCTAAATTGGCTGACGCGAGACGTAAAGATTGATCTTCTGGGCGAGTGTTGGCTCTGCGATCGTGATAATCAGTGAGTGTCGAACCACGATCGCACAACCTAAAAAGCGCAATGGATCAAGCAGAGAAGATCACTTGGTTAAAGCAAAATACAGTGCTGGAGTCGCTCTCAGACGAGACAGTAGGCGCGATCGCGGCGGCAATTCAAGAAGAATCGGTGCAAGAAAATCGACGATTGGTGCTAGAAGACACGATTCCTCCGGCGGTCTACATTTTGCAGGCGGGGCGGGTTGAGAGCTATCGCACGAGTCAGACCGGGGTTGCCACAGCGACCAGTTTGCTGCCCGGTGCGATCGTCTATCTCAAAGAGCTACTCATTAACGCTGCTGCTGAAGACACCACCATTACCCTCAGTGATTGTGTGGTGTGGGAGATTCCACGTGCAGAATTTCTGGCGCTCACTCAGCAATATCCAGAGATTTCGCAGACGTTTTCTCGCTCTCTGGCAACCGAGTTAGAACTGGTATCGGCTCAACTCGCCTTTGAACGAGAGCGGCAGAGCGCGTTGCGCCCCTATGTTGTGCCCAAGGTCAGACGCGGCATTGTCGGCACCAGTCGCTATGCGGTGAGAATTCGGCAAGAGATTAAAAAAGCGTCTGGCGATCGCCAATCAGTGCTGATCTTTGGCGAACCTGGATTAGAAAAAGACAATACGGCGGCACTGATTCATTTTGGGTCGGACGATCGTAAAGAACCGATGATTCAGGTGAACTGCAACACCCTGCAACCGAATGGCTCAGAGCTATTCGGGCGAGGCAACAAACTAGGACTGTTAGATTGGATCGGACGCGGCACGATTTTGCTCAATAACTTAGAGGCGATTCCCGTTGAGTTAGAAGAAAAATTGGCTCAACTGTTGGCAACTGGCGAGTTTACGCCCATAGATCGGGAGGGCACAACCCCAACTCCGCGACCGTGTGAAGCTCGGATCATGATGACTTCTGAGAAAATTCTGCCCCGATTAGAGCGCGGAAAACTGGTCGGACACACGATTAAAATTCCGCCGTTAAGAGTTCGCAAGGCAGATATTCAGGCTCAAATTGAATATTATCTCAGCTTGCTGTGCCGCTCTAGAGGCATTCCCAAGCCCAAAATCACGCCAGAAGCGCTGCGCCGTCTGCAAGGCTATGACTTTCCGGGCAACGCGATCGAGTTGCAAAGCCTGATTGCCCGCGCTCTCACCCAATCAGACGGAGCCGCAGAGCTGACGGAAGAAGTGTTTTGGTCAGCGAGTCTCAAAAATCGGCGGTTTCGGATCAATTTGCTCAATGCTTATCCCAAACTGCGGCAGTTTCTTCGCAGCCCCTGGTATCCCGATCGCCTAAATTATGGTTTCACGTTGGGATTTTTTGCCGTCGTCGTAGCGGTGCTGATGTGGGGCCCCCAAACCCGCGATCGTAACGTGGCGCTCAATTTCTTTTGGGCGTGGTGGTGGATGCTGATGTTAGCGGCCTTTCCATTTGTGGGGCGGCTGTGGTGTGCGGTTTGTCCGTTTATGATTTATGGCGAACTGGCCCAAAAATTTTCGTTGTGGATCTATCCCCGAAAGCTTCAGCCCTGGCCCCGTCAAGAAGCCGAAAAGTGGGGCGGCTGGTTTATTTTTGGGATGTTCGCCCTAATTTTGCTCTGGGAAGAACTGTGGAATCTAGAAAATGTGGCTTATCTGTCGGGCTGTCTGCTGCTGCTGATTACGGCGGGGGCGGTGATTTTTTCGCTGCTGTTTGAGCGCCGATTTTGGTGCCGTTATTTGTGCCCGATCGGAGGCATGAATGGCTTGTTTGCCAAGCTGTCGATGGTCGAACTGCGCGCCCAGCAAGGAATTTGTTCGGCTAGCTGCACAACTTATCAATGCTATAAAGGCGGGCCTCAAAAGGGCGAAGGTCTAGAGACGGGTGGCTGTCCGGTTTATTCTCACCCGGCTCAACTTCAAGACAACAAAGATTGCGTCCTCTGCATGACCTGTCTCAAAGCCTGTCCCCATCGATCGGTCGAACTCAATTTTCGACCTCCCGGCATCGAACTCTGGACGACCCACAAACCCAGCTATGCCGAGATTTCCCTCCTATTTTTGCTGTTTGGTGCGGTGTTTCTGCATCGACTGCCTGAAATCGAACAACAGTTTGGACTAAATTTACAGCTCGATAACTCTGGCATTCACGCTGGAGTGTCGGTTTTGGCGCTGTTGATTCCCTCTGCGATCGCGCTTGTCGCCCATGCCTTGATTCGGCTATTTAATGCCAAGCCACGTCCTTTTCTAGAACTGGCTTATGGTTATTTACCGATCGTCTTAGGCAGCAGTCTTGCTCACTATTTAAGATTAGGCTTAACCGAAGCAGGACGAGTTATTCCAGTGACGATCGCCACGTTTGGCGCAGATACTCAAAATCTTTCTTTACCCATTGCTGTTGCTGATCCTGCCGTGATCGCGTTCCTTCAGGGCGTAGCATTCATTTTCTCATTTTGGCTGAGTGTTTTTCTGACTCAAAAAATTGCCCGTCAGCCGATTTGGAATTTATTGCCGCAGCATGTTGCAATGGCAGCGATCGGGTCTATGCTATGGGTGATCACGGTGGGTTGGTAATACTAATCTTAACAATGTAGTTATTACTACACCCGTGCATCACTCGATAGGGTTATTCCTTCGTCAGACAGGTTTTTTATCGCAATAAATCGTCCATTATTAGCCAAGCGAGAAATTATTCAGTAGAATTTGAACTCATTGGACTAAACGAGTCTCCTAGAAAGCGTCATGGGGAAAACAAGCGGAAAAGGGAATAAGCGGAAAACACTCTTTGCAAAGGGTGCTGTTCGTCGTTCTGAAGAAAAGATGTCTGGAGCGCGTGCTGAGATCAGCGTCGATCGGCAGCGTCTACTCAATCAACTGGTGGCATTTGTTCAGCGCTATCCCGTTCTGGTGTGGAGCGGAGTGTGGGTCTTGCTGGTGCTGATGATCTGGCTCGGTGTGACGGGGTTGCTGCACGTTGATACGGTCGAGGTCGAACCGCCTCAGCCCGGAATTGTGACAGACGCACCTCAAATTCCTCAGCTAAAACCGCGACTTCAAGCAAAACCTGCCTCTTCGTTTGGGTTGCTTGCCGCGATCGCTGTCAGTTGTGGCGTGACTTCTCTACTTCTTGCCAAGCAATTTACGTCTGCTAAACCCCAACGCGGACTCGTGATCAAACGCCAAAAAGCCTTTGCTGACAATGCCGAGATAGCAACGCATCAGCCGCCTCAAGAAGTCGAGTCTAAGCTGGCAAAACAGCCCCCTGCCGATGCGGTGTTTCGACGAGCGACTCCGGTTAAATCCCAGCCCACCGTAACGGTGTTGCCAGCCGAAGAAAACCATCCCTTAGATTGGGGCGACGCAAGCTTGGCAGACAGAATGGATATTCGCAAGCAAAAATCGCTCTCTAACTACCTCTAGGATCGTGGATTAACGTCAGTTCGATGAGTTCTTTCGCTGCGTTCTCCAGCGCTTCAGCCCCCTAAATCCCCCATTCTGGGGGACTTCAAGCCAAAATTTCCGGTTCAAAGTCCCCCCAATTTTGGGGGATTTAGGGGGCTTCCCAAATTTATCATCGGAGTGAACCACTTCTATCGAACTCACGTTGGATTAAATAACCTGTAAAACTCGTCAGCGGCTTCTGCTCTCCTCACGAAGTGGGGCGAAGCCCTCGCCAACCCTTCTCCTTGGGGAGAAGGGAGTTAGATTCTCTAGTTCCCTCTCCCTGGGGAGAGGGCTAGGGTGAGGGCGAATTTTCACCTTAATAAGCCACGTTCCATAGTCAAGATTTCACAGCCAATAGAGCCTTCCAGTCAGCGATCGCTTCTTCGCTCCAGAGCCAGTCTTTAGCTAAAGCATCGGGTTGAAACTGGATAGGAGCCTGTCTGAGTACCTGATCGCGCAGCTTAACCGCCTCACCTTTGAACCGAGCCTGTCGATCGGCAGGCTGACCCGGTGCAGATTTTATTGCCACCAGTGCCAAGCCTGAATAGGCAACCAAAGCCTGTTGAGAGGGGGTTTTAATGTCTCCCTGTCTAGACTTTTGCTGCTCTTTGTCCAGCGCGATCGCTTGAATCCAAGCATCACTGGCGCGCTTAAGATTGCCCTCACGGTAGTAAGCAAAGCCCAAAGCCGTGTAGTAGCCTGGGTCAGGCTTCCTAACCGCAGTTTCCCAAAAGCGACGGGCATCAACTGCGCTGTAGTTGATGTTGCGGGTCTTCATAAACTGCCAAGCCAACCGACCTCGCAAAAAACTGGTCGCAGGCACATCTTTCTCTGCCGGGAGCGTCTGTAAGGCAGATCCCGCCGCAGGCAAAGCGCCCCGATCGAGCAGTTCCTCTACCGCTTCCTGCCCGGCTTTTAAGTTGCCCTGGCTAAAATTGGTTGTAGCAGTTCCAGTCAGGCTATTGGTGTCAGCTTTAGCAGGATTTGTAGACGTTTGACTAGTAGACGGCTGATCGAGACTAGGAATTCGGCGTAGAAGGTCATCTGGGCTAGAGCTAGGTGACGAGCTAAACTTAGAAACTCCCCAAATGCCCAGTACTACTGCCGATGCGATGCCAACCCCTGCGATCGCCGATTTCCAAGGCAGACGCAACTTTCGCTTTGTGGGCATCTGCCCATAAATACGCTCAAAGGGAACAGTGTTTAACCCAAAGGGTGCGGGTTGAGACGGTTGGATCATAGGAGCAGGAGCCTGTTGCGCGATCGCCGACTGACTGCCTAAAGTCTCAAGGTCTGACTGTGAAGATAAATCTGAATTAGGTAGATTGTGAGTCTTGTATAGACGTTGCAGATTTTGCTGAACGTGCTCGTAGTGGGGTTCTAGCCGCAACGCTAATTGGTAGGCAGCGATCGCTTGAGGAATTTGATCCCCATAGGCTTCGAGAGCAATTCCCAATTTGCTGTAGGCTTCGGCCGACGGGCTGAGTTGAATTGCATCCCCATAAACCCCGATCGCGCCTGCTACATTCCCCTGAGCAAACAGCATATCGCCCAAGGTGATATAGTCTTCAGCCCCGTTGAGCTGTAGCTCGATCGGGTTAGGCTCTTGTTCAGCCTGCTCCTCAAATAGAGCCTGATCTCCAGAGGTCTCTCCAAAAGGATTCGCAGTCTCTCCAGAAAGCTGTTTAAACAAATCCAGAACGGCATCTCGATCGGCTTCATCTGGCTCCTCATAATGATCTATCTCGTCTGAATCGAGCGGAGCAGTCACCCTTAAAGGCATGGATGCCGATGGAACGGCGGGGCGATTCTCGATCGGGCGTTCTTCAAACCGAGTCTGAGCGGAATCAGGGTCAAGCGGAGGCTGCAAATAGCCATCAAAGTCAGGATGCAGATACAGAATCGGCAATGCCCAATACAACTGATTTGAGCCGTAGGAAGACAGTAGCCCTTGTCTTGCCCGACTTAAACTGAGGTCGATCGACGATCGCTGCCGCAAGTTGCGATAAAACAGACGACTCAAGGTCAGCGCCACATCGTCTGGAATGCGCTCTGCCATTGCCAACACAGCCGGAACACCTCGTCTCAGCAGTGCGTCTGCCAGGTTGCCATTTTCGGCTTCGCTCGTCGGGTCAGACGTAGCCGTGTAAACGCCTCGACAAGAGTTAAAAACTGCCATGCGGATGCCGTTGTTAACTAACAGACCCGCTAAATCGTCACCGCTCAAAACTTCAGTTAACCCCGTCTTATCGCTGACCAGATATAAATCGCCGCCCGACTCGCCCAGATTGCTGTGCCCTGCATAGTGCAAAACTTGATAGCAGCCTTGCTCTAGGGCTTGGGTGAGCTGCTCCCTGCCGGGCTGGTCAAGAATGGTGAGTTCGATCGCGGGCAAAGGCGCATTGCCCGATCGGGTCGCTTGCTCTCGCTGAAGTTCTTCATTCAGGTGATTGGCTTCTTGTCGGAGCGCCAAAACTTCTTGATCGGTAGGAGCCGCCAGCACCATGAGAATTTTGAGCGGTTGATTTTTCTCTAGAGTTGGCAGAGGTTGAGACTGCAACACCGTCGCCATTGGCGCAAACGCAGACTGATAGCGCGAGAAAATCACGTCAGTTCCGGTGGCGAGGGGGCGACCTCCCGCATTCAGCACTTCCCACGGCAGGCGAGGCAAACGATCGCCCCGCAGACCTAGCCGCAGCCGCAGATCTTCGCGTCGGTTTTGGGCAACCCCTTGGGCAGTCACCCAGCTATCGCGAATGGTGCCTTGAAATAGAGCGTTGTAGAGAGTTTGCCCTAATGTCAACAGGCTATGAGAAAGGGAAGATTCTGCCGGATCGCCACTCGTCGATCGCCCCGGAAAATGCCCACGCAGCAGCCCCAGTAAAGGATCGTGCATGAGTTGACCCGCTTGTGCCAGCCATTCATCGACGTTCCAAGTGACTAGCTCCTCGGCTAATGGCACCCCTGGCGACACCCGTTCTGTGCGAATCCAATACTCGTCTTCTCTGACCGGAGTCACAGAAATATAGAATTCCTGAGTCACAACTACTCTCCAAGAAGACCTAATCTATTAGCAATACCCAAATTTAACGATCGACTTTCCATATTCCTCATAACCACTGATAAAAGCGGCAGATCAGGCAAAATCTTTGAAATTCGGACCTTTTGAAGAATTTTTCAAAACTTCCTGTTTCCAGGATTACAAATTTTTGACCCTTCTTGCACACAATCTATAGCAATCCTGAATGATTTGTGGGATGGGCATCCTGCCAGTACAGGATAGAAGCCTTCCACAAAGCACAAAGGGCTTTATGCATGAATACTCTCGACGAAAAGTCGTTACCGAAAGTTCATTCAACTGGCGCATTTATTTCCGGGAAGCTGCGAAAACTCTGGAATTAGGAGTTGGTAGATGCACCCTGATTAAAATCCTCAGTCCATGCCTAGTGGATTGGGGATTCTTTTTATCTGGGGATGCGGTGACGCGGTGTCCGACTTTCCTAAAACCGCCCAAAAGCAGCCCTCACCCTAGCCCTCTCCCGCAGGTGAGGGAACCAGAGATCGGTTGAAAGTCCTTCACCCAGCGCTCCTGCCGTGTATACATAAGTCCTTTCGCTTCGTTGTGAGCGGCTTCTGCCCCCTAAATCCCCCCTTCTGGGGGACTTTGAAACTGAAAGTCTGGGGTCAAAGTCCCCCAGAAGGGGGGATTTAGGGGGCGACCTCCAGCAATCCGAACTTGAAGCAATTAGTGTATACACAAGCTCCTGCGGGAGAGGGATTTGGGGTGAGGGTTCTTAGTTGCATATCGCACGAGCTATCTCCCTTTGAGTGATATCTATCGCTGGGCAGAGTTATTAATCGTCTAAGCAACTGAAAATGTGTGCGGTTCTGCTGTGGTTTGGACACGATCGCCCCTTTCAGACCGATAAAAAATGCGCCCTTTCTCCCGATCGCTGAAGAATGTTGACCACCAATCGCTCTCACAAATCGGTTTGTTCACGGGTCTGCTGGTAATCACGATCGCGCTAGTCATCTTATATGTTTCAAGTGAGAAAACCTTTTATTGGTGGGATTACACCACTTATCAACGGCTGCTTGACGAAACGGAATCTGCCTTTCGCACTTCACCTCTTCGAGCGCTGATTAGCACTTGGCGATCGGCTGGAAGTGATTATGGCAAATACCCGACCCTATTGCTCTTGCCGTTGCGATTTGCGTTTGGAGAGTCTCGCTTAGTCTATATTCTCAGTGTGTCACTCGTCTATTTTGTGCCGTTTACTTTGACGTTGGCAGCGATCGCGACTCAACTCATCCCAACCGCTCAACCCAATCACGTTCGCTGGACAACAGTGTTAGTCACGATCGCCACTCCGATCGCTTGGGCACCGACTCTGCGCGGCTATGTTGATATCGGAGCCGCGTTGCTGATGGCGCTTGCAGTCTATGTTTATTTGCAAGATGTGAGGCTCAAATCTCGCAGGCAGAGTGTCGCGATCGGAGTTTTGTTGGGGTGTGCGCCTTTGTTTCGTCGTCACTATGCCTATGCCGTGATCGCATTTTTAGTCGCGTTGGGTTTGCAAGCGCTAATTGATGCGGCTTCTCAATGGCGGCAATCTCCTCGGCAGGCAGGTCGAGAGTTGATCAATCGGGGATTACACATTGGGCTGATTGTGGTCGTCAGTTTGGCAACGATCGTCCTGTTCGGCAGGCACTTTATTCTACGAATTCTGCACAACGACTTCAGCAGTTTATATACGTCTTACGAGGTTTCGCTCGGTCAAGGCTTGCAATATTATGGCATCTCATTTGGCTGGGTTGCCTGTCTGATCGCGGCTTTGGGCTATGCGATCGGGCTTAAAACTCGCATCTTATCCAGTTCTGCCGTTCGCTTTATCGTCTCGTTTTACGGGATGCTGTTTTTGCTGTGGGTGATCAAGGTGAAAACCATTGGCGTTCATTACACCACTCATTTCACACCCTTGATTATTCTCGGTTTGGTTGCCTTTGGCTGGACGATTTGGTTGACGCTGAAAAAAAATCGACGGCTCGCTTTAGGAATTTTTGTCGCCTATCTAGCCATTAATCTGATCATCGGACTGGCTCCGGTGAGTGGACTCGATCGCACGTTTCTGCGTCCCACTCGGTTCGGGATGAGCGTCCTTCCGGATAACACAGGCACTCCGTTAAGCGAGTTGTTTGCCGCTAACAATGCCCCGTTGCGGCGAACAGATTACAACGAAGTCGTGCGGTTAAATCGCTATCTGGTCAGCCTGACTCCTAATCACGAACCTATCTATATTGGCGGCTCTTCTGCTTTGTTTAACGGGAGTATAATCACTAGCACAGACCAAACTCTGCATCACAAACAGGTGCTAAATTTGCTGCCAGTCGAAGATGTTGACTCGCGAGATCGCTATCCGATCGATCAATTATTACAAGCAGAATACGTCGTCGTCGCAGAGCCATTTCAATATAACTTGCGCCCAGCCGAGCAAGATGTAGTCAAAGTAATCAACGAAATCTTTGCAACCCATTGGCAAATTGCTCAAGATTTTAAGCGGCTTCCTGAAGTGTTTCGGTTGACAAATGGGATCACAGTCAACATTTATAAAAGGCAGCGATCGACTTCTTTATCAACCGCTATTAACACCTTTGAAGCCATGCGGAACTTTGTCGGCTCATCGCGCCCTGGCGGTCAATTTGATTGGGTTGCGACCACCAGAACGTCAGGCTATTCACTTTGGGAACAAGCGGATGTTCTCAATCTGGCGACCAATTCAGACGCGAGCCAGTCCACTTCTTTTCTATACATCAATCCGCTTCCTAAGACGAGAGCAAAACTCACCGCAAAGATTCAGCCCAACGATCGCCCCTGCCGCCATCTAGTCACCCGTTTGGATGCCATCGATCGTCAGTCTCGCATTCTCAACACGGTTCAACAAGACCACGATCTAGCCCAACCGATCGAGCTTTCGCTGCTGATTCGCATCGAGGGCGCTGACTATTTGCTATTGACGATCGCTGAAAATTTGCAGAGCCACGATCGCTGCAAGCTCACGCTCAATTCGCTCAACATCATCCCAGACTAATCTAAAGTCATTACCTCTTCGTTTTGCGATAAAATTGAGTATGTAGTTATGTTTCTGCCGATCTCGTGAAGTAATCGGCGGCAGGAGACAAGCTTGTATAGAATGCGAATAGAAGTCTTTTCGCCAAAGCCTGAAACCAGACTAGAAGAGGATAGAACACAATGGCAGTTACACAGCCCCCTTTACCGTTTGCTAAAGACGCGCTTGAGCCATATGGCATGAAGGCAGAGACGTTTGATTATCACTACGGCAAGCATCACGCTGCCTATGTCACAAACCTCAACAACCTGATCAAAGATACTGAGCTTGACAGTAAGCCGTTAGAAGAAATCATCACCGCATCGTTTAAAGACCCGGCCAAGGTTGGGGTGTTTAACAACGCGGCTCAAGTTTGGAACCACACCTTCTTCTGGAACTGCCTGAAAGCGGGTGGCGGTGGCGCTCCGACGGGTGAAGTTGCTGAACGAATCAACAAAGACTTCGGCAGCTATGACAAGTTTAGAGAAGAGTTTAAGGCGGCCGCAACCACCCAGTTTGGTAGCGGTTGGGCCTGGCTCGTTGACGACGGTGGCACCCTCAAAGTCATCAAAACCCCCAATGCAGAAGACCCTCTCGCTTACGGGCAGAAAGCACTTCTCACCCTTGACGTGTGGGAACACGCCTACTACATTGACTTCAAAAATGCGCGCCCCGCGTTTATCGACAACTTCTTAGACAAGCTAGTCAACTGGGACTTTGTTGCCCATAACCTCGCTGCCTAGTCAGATTTAGTTGAAAGATAGGATAGTTAGACAGTCACGAAGCGATCGTGGCTGTTTTTTTGCAACTTGTGCTAGATAACACCCACAAATTCAACGAGTACGATATGGTAATTGTGTAAAAATTCTGATCCCAGGATCTTGAGTCCCTAGCCTATATGGACAGCAACAAACTCGCCCATTATATAGAAGCCACCAATGGCATCTCAAAACCCTGGCTATTAGCGCAACTGCGACTGATCAAATTAAAAGAGCGCCAATCGACCCTTTCACCCGAAGACTATGAAGCTGCGCTGGCAGATCTTCATCAAGACTTGATGAGTTTAGGCGAGTGGTGGGTTGGTCTTGAAGAGGAAGTATTTTAACCCCTATGCCCCGACGTAAAAAAGCTCTCGAAGAGATTAATCTCAGCGATCCGCAATATTACTTCAGCCGCGAAATGAGCTGGCTAGAGTTTAACAATCGAGTGCTGCACGAAGCGTTTGATCCTCGCACTCCTCTGTTAGAACGGCTCAAATTTATGGCAATTTATAGCTCTAACCTGGATGAATATTTCATGGTGAGAGTTGCCGCCCTTAAAGAACAAGTCGAAGCGCAGGTCAGCAAGCTCAGTGCCGATGGGCGCACCCCCCAAGAGCATTTAGACATGATCTATCAACGGCTGCGCCCAATGGTCGAAAAGCAGCATCGCCATTTTGAGCAAGCGTTGCGCCCTCAATTAGCGGCTCAGGGCATTTATCTGCTTGACTATATTGATCTCAATCAAGAGCAGCGCACCTATCTGCAAACCTATTTTGAGGAGCAGGTGTTTCCGGTCCTGACCCCGTTGGCGATCGACCCCAGCCATCCGTTTCCCTACATCTCAAGTCTCAGCCTCAATTTAGCGGTGGTGGTCAAAGACGGCATCACGGACGAAGAATTATTTGCCAGGGTGAAAGTGCCCAAAGTTTTGCCGCGATTTATTCAGTTGCCGATCGAAACTCAAGATTTGCCCACATCGGTGCCAAAATCTCGCCCTCCCGTTTGGGCAGGCGTTCCCCTAGAGCAAGTGATTGCTCACAATTTAGATCCGCTCTTTCCAGGCATGAAGATTCAGGAATACTATCCGTTTCGCATCACCCGCAACGCCGATCTAGATCTTGAAGAAGACGAAGCCGAAGATTTGATGCTGGCGATCGAGCAAGAATTGCGAAAACGCCGCTTTGGAGGTTCTGTAGTTCGCATCGAGCTTCAGCCCTCAATGCCCGAAGGCATCCGCGCAATGCTCATGCAGGAAATGGGCTTAACCTCCAACGATGTCTACGAAGTCGAAGGATTGCTCTGTCTGCGAGATCTGTTTGGGCTGATAGACCTACCCGTGCCCGAACTCAAAGATCCGCCTTGGAGTCCGGTGACACCGCCCCGACTCAAACGAGTCAACGAAATCGATATCGAAGATCTTGCCGAAAGCGAAGAAGACTTTTTCTCGGTGATTCGCAAACAAGATTTGCTGGTGCATCACCCTTACTATTCGTTCTCTAGAAGTGTGCAGCGATTTATTACTGAGGCGGCTCACGACCCAAGCGTCTTGGCCATCAAGATGACGCTCTATCGCACCTCTGGAGATTCTCCGATCGTCAGCGCTTTGATCGCGGCGGCTGAAAACGGGAAGCAAGTGGCTGCGCTCGTCGAACTCAAAGCCCGATTTGATGAAGAAAACAACATCCTCTGGGCAAGAAAGCTAGAAAGTGCAGGAGTTCACGTCGTTTATGGGCTAGTCGGACTGAAAACTCACACCAAACTCGTGTTAGTCGTGCGGCGCGAAGAAGGGAAAATTCGTCGCTATGTCCACATTGGCACGGGAAATTACAATCCCAAAACCGCCCTACTCTATACCGATCTGGGAATGTTTAGCTGTCACAACGATCTCGGCGCTGACCTGACCGATTTGTTTAATTTCTTGACAGGCTATTCGCGTCAGCAGTCTTATCGCAAATTAGTGGTGGCTCCGGTCAATTTGCGCGATCGCCTCCTCACCCTAATTCACCGCGAAATCGACCATCAGCGCAATGGTGGTCACGGGCGGATCGTTGCCAAAATGAATGCTCTCGTTGACCCTAGACTGATCGTTGCCCTTTATGAAGCCTCTCAAGCGGGTGTCTCGATCGATCTGATCGTCCGGGGAATCTGCTGTTTGTGCCCCGGTGTGAAGGAGGTCAGCGAAAATATTCGCGTGGTCAGCGTGGTCGGTCGGTTTTTGGAACATTCGCGGATTTTTTACTTCCATAACAATGGTCAAGAAGAAATCTTGATGGGCAGTGCAGATTGGATGCCTCGCAACCTCGATCGCCGGGTCGAAGCGGTGGTTCCGATCGAAGACCCTGATCTGATCAAAGACCTAGAAGAAATTCTCGGCATTATGCTGGCAGACAACCGCCACGCTTGGGATTTGCAGCCCGACGGACGATATGTTCAGCGTCGCCCCACCAATGGCAGCCCCGAACAAAGCTCGCAAAAAATCTTTATGGAGATGGCGCAGCAGGCAACCGCTATATAAGGGGTCAGGGGTCAGGGGTCAGAGGTCAGAGAAGTCACTATGTTTAACTGATTGAACTAAAGAAAACTCGCGCAGAAATGAGCAAGAGGCAACGGGTGCTCAACTCCGGTTGCCTCTTGTTTTGTTTGAAATCTTTGTTCCCATAATATTTCTGATCTAAATCTGCACATCCCCGATCTAAACTCGACACCCTTAATCAACAAAACCGTTTACTATAGCGCTTACATCCACCCCTATTTCTTCCATAAAGACACGAGAATTAGGTCAAAAAAAGCTAAAAATTTAGCTCATAAGCAAAAAATAACAACTTCAAATAAAAAAACAATCAAAAAAGCTCATCTTTCTTGAAAAAGATGTGAACAATGATCAAAAAGTAAGCTACAGTTGGATTCAAATTTTTGAATGTAAATTAGCAACCTTGCACCCAACCCAATGACAACTAAAGTTCCTACCACCCCCACTTCGGTTGACTTAATTCCTGTTGATCTCGACATTGACCCAACTGAACTAGAAGCCTTAGACAACGAAGAGTTGGAGCCAGAAGCCCTGGTGCGATCGGTGAAAGGGAAAACTAGCGATTATCTCGGTCTTACTGATGACTCAGTTGGGATGTTTCTACGAGAAATGGCCCGCTATCCTCTGCTGACTCAACCGCAAGAGATCGAACTTGCTAGAGAAATCGCAAAAGGCGGTGCCCAGGGTGAAAAGGCAAAGCGCAAACTCGTTCGCGCCAACCTTCGTTTAGTAGTTTCTATTGCTAAAAAATATCTTAATCGTGGCGTTCCCTTTCTTGACTTGATTCAAGAAGGAGCAATGGGGCTGATGAGAGCCGCCGAAAAATTCGATTATGAGCGAGGCTACAAATTCTCGACCTACGCATATTGGTGGATTCGTCAGGGCATTACCCGCGCGATCGCGTCTCAGTCAAGAACAGTTCGCCTCCCCGTTCACATGGTCGAAAAACTTAACCAGGTTCGCAAAGTGCGGCAAACGCTCACCCAAACTCTAGGACGTAAGCCTACTAAGCAAGAACTTGCCGGGGCGCTAGATATGGATGAGGACAAACTAGAACAAGTCTTAGATGTGAGCCAGCGTACGCTCTCACTTCACGCTTGGGTGGGGCGAGACGAAGACACTGAGTTGATGCAGCTCATTCAAGACGCTGACAACATAGCGCCCAATCAATCGCTTGATCACAATCTGCTCTGCGATCGCCTTAACTCGGTGTTAGACCATTTGAGCGATCGTGAACGAGAAATCATTAAGCTGCGGTTTGGCTTAACCGATGGACAGCACTACACCCTAACTGAGATCGGTGAGCGCTACCAGCTTTCTCGTGAGCGAGTGCGTCAGATTCAGGCAAAGGCAATGAGAAAATTGCGCCATCCTCGCCGTCAGGCTCTGCTCAAAGACTGGATGTAAAACCTGCCATAGACTCAGCAATATTGAATCTTAGTACTGGTTAATCCTTACGGTAGAGGACTCAATATGTGGAAACTGCTACATTCTACCTAAGTATTAAGCTCAATATTTCGGGTTCAAATGTTGTCTTGTGAGCGTCAAGTGTTGCGTGTATTAGTCGTCGATGATCATGAACTAACTCGTGTGAGCCTTAAGCATGCGTTGCAGCGGCAAGCAGGGATTGAGTTGGTGGGTTTGGCAAGCAACGGGCGAGAAGCGGTTGAAATGGCAGATCGTCACTTGCCCGATGTCATTGTCATCGATCTACAAATGCCCGTGATGGATGGGTTGAGCGCATCAACTCAAATCAAAGTAGATCATCCAAATATCAAAATTCTGGCTTATTCATCTCTAGAAGATCCTCAGACCGAAGTGATGCTTCAGACCGCAAAGGTTGACGCTTTTTGTAAGAAAGACATTGCCTTTCAGGAACTCGTGAAGGTGATCAATCGATTAGGTCAACGACCAGAAGAAGCCGATGCTTATTGAGAGCAAGTTATGACATGCCCTTTTATAAATAGTTGGCGGGCAAAAGAGTCAAATCTTTTGCCCGTCTGTTTGATTGACTTTATCTTGGAGTAATTGATAGCGTGTAAGGATTGCGTCCCTGGGCACGATCGCCCACATAGACCGAGTAGTTACCCTTAATCCAGCGCCCTGGAATCTCGATTTTGCCGCCCGACAAACTATCGGCTTGCACACAAACGGCTTGCCCTTTGACTCCAGTAATCAGCAGCGTCGGTTGACCAGCACCCTTGAGGCTGAAGCGAAGGTTGCTATCTGCGGTCACTTGAATTGTATGGTTAGGGGTGTCGGCAACAAACCCCGCACAGCTTGAATCTTTTTTGGTTCCGCCAGACGTGCCATTGAGCATCACTGCTGAAGAGTTTGGAGAGATTGCCACAATTTGACTAGAAGCAACTCCCGCAAGTGCTAGAACGGCAGCGATCGTCGTAGGCACCACTGACCAACGCTTAGATGATTTCATCGAATTCACCCCCCTAGAACTTGAAATACTTCACAGTTTTAGTATTACAAGTGACCACAGGACTGAACTGAGGGTTGTTACTCTTCCTAAAGTGGCACTGTTTTGATTGTTGATAAACAACAAAAAAATCTCGACTACGATGAGGTTCGATATCGTTCTAATAACTCTGATAGATAGTCGTATCCATCCACCCCGATCGCTTCAAGAATATACGATCGCTGTCCTTCTAACACTTGCTGAAATGAGTCGCCTAATCGCCCTTGCAAAATGGTGAGTAACCCAGCAGACTGTCGCCAATCGTTAGACCCCATTTGTTCAAGTTTATACATGGCTAGAGAGGCGGATAAGACTGCTTTACCATAGTTTTCTAGTTGATAAAACGCTTCAGCAAAATGAGCCAAATTGATCGCTTGAATATAGAGATCACCCGAAAATTCAGACGATCGAATGCCGCTCTCTAAAAACTTCAGCGCTTTTTCCGCTTCGCCCAAAATTACATAAGCATTGCCCAAACTGGTATAGCAAAGTGCCTTGCTTTGTCCGTCTCCTAATCTTTCCGAGCGTTCCAGTCCTTGTTCTAGATAGGCGATCGCTGTTTCATAAACTTCTGGTGCTGACTCAAGCTGTTGGGCTTGAAAGACCTCGCTGTAACCCAGATTTGCGAGGGCGTTGGCTTCTCCCATGAGATCGCCGCTTTGCCGACTTAAAATCAATGCCCGTTGGCTATAGCTAATCGCTTCCGCGTAGGCTTTTTCAGTCACACCAATGCGGCTGAGATGATTCAAGTTAGCAATTTCACAGGGACGATCGCCTGCTTCATGAGCGATTTCTCTCGCCATAGCATGCATCTCTTTTGCCAAGTCAAGCGGCCCTCTAACTCGCTGTGATGAACCCAATAAAGTTAGAATTCGCGCTTTTTCTTGAGTGCCCTCAGCGTGTTTAAGCGGTTCGCTCAGATAGCTCATGGCGTTGCGGAAATATCCTCCTGTGAAAGAGGCAAACACGGTGCCATAAAGCGGGAAATAATCGCGTTGAGAAAAGACTCGTAATCCTTGCAGGGTGATGCGGAATGCGGCTTCGGTGTAGCGATCGCGATTCAAAGAATTCAGCGAGGTTGATCGACTAAAGCCGTTTGCCAACTGCGACCAAATCACGCCAAATGTCAGAAAAATTGCGATCGACAGTTTTGCCCCAGCTTTGGAGTTATAGACCAGATTTTCTGCCCAGTTCACCAATCCATGCTCGATCGCTTGCAGCACGATCGCCAACTCTACCCAAGCTGCCAGCGTCACCTCGGTCTGACTCGCTGCCCAATCGCTGCCAGACTGCTGCTCATAGAGCGCTTGAAATAGAGACTTTGGCACCGCTCCGATCGGCTGTTTTGCCCAGGTTGCCCAAGGATTATTCTGCCCTAACGCACCCCCAAATCCCAGTTGATCGGGATCATAAATCCAGCTAACCAGATGGCCTTGCAGATGTTGCCACGACTCCAACCCACGGGCAATACCTTCTGCAAGCTGCTGCATTTCTTCTTTCGTTGCAGGATCAGAAATCGGCTGCTGGCGCAGCGTAGCAGCCAGTTGTTTAAGCTGCTCAGGCGCAAGCTTTTGAGGATGATTGGGGTCAGTAAACTTGAGGAAAGCCAGCAAGCGTTGAGCCGATTCAGCCTGAGTGATCTGATGCAGTGCGCTGACGATCGCTTCTCGCGATCGATTTTGAGTTTGCCAGCGATCCCATTCTCCTCGAATCGTTTGCAACGCTCTTAATGAACGAGTTGCCTTCGCTTGTTTTGCCTCGTTTTTAGGATCGTCGGCTTGTTGCTGCGTGGTTGTGAAGCGATCGCGCAAACATTGCTCAAAGTCTTCTCCAGTGCCCGGTTCGGCTTCTTGCAACAGCATTTGATAAACTTGCTCTTTAGAGCGAATGTTGCCCTTGAGCGTGAGTTGCACAATCTGATCGATGAGTTCTAAATAGCGATCGTGAAGGGGAGATGTCTCAGACATAGAGGGCAAATTCAGCGATGAAAAGGGTTTGCTGACTGAGGGAAACTAGATTTGAATGCCTCTAATCATAAAAGCAACTGGCAAAAATCACCGCAAAATCATTCTAAAAAATAAAGGCGCAACTGCTTGCACCCTTAAAATTACAAATTAAATCTGCGTACGGGCATGGCACTGCCGTGCCCATTATCTCTGCCATGAACTACCACTTGAGCAAATTAAACTGCTCCATATCCACAGTGTCGCGATTGCGGTAAATGGCAAGCACGATCGCCAGCCCAACCGCCGCTTCTGCTGCCGCGATCGTAATCACAAAGATGGTAAAAATCTGCCCCTTAATCGTCTGCGGATCGAGGTAGTTAGAAAATGCCATCAGATTTAGATTCACAGCGTTGAGCATGATCTCGATCGACATCAACACCCGCACCGCATTACGACTCGTAATCAAGCCATAAATGCCAATGCAAAAAAGCGCGGCGGCAAGAAGTAAAAAGTACTGAAGTTGCATAGTCCCAAACTCTTATTGAATAGTGCTATCGCCGCGACCCGTAGTAATCAGATCACGCGGACGTTCTGGCAAGGTCAGCGATTCAGTTTCACCCGCCTCAAGCTCAGTTTCGGGCAGAAACTCACGACGGGCAAGCACAATCGCACCCACCAACGCCATTAGCAGCAATATCGAAGCCAACTCAAAGGGCAATAAGAAATCGCTGAAGAAATGTAGACCGATGCGGACGATCGAAGAATCTCCAACAGCAGTTTCGGTCGAAATCGCCCAAGGAGTCGTCACCACCATCGTTCCCAGCAGGGCAAAAATGCCAAAACACACGAGCGCCGTTGCCACCTGACGAATCCACATTCTCGGCACTACTTTGAAATCTTCGCGCTTGTTGACCAGCATAATGGCAAACAAAATCAGAACGTTGACCGCTCCGACGTAAATCAAGACTTGAGCAAACGCCACAAAGTCCGCATTCAGCAACAAATACAGTCCCGCGATGCTAATAAACACGCCGCCCAGCAAGAAGGCTGAGTAAACGATGTTCTTTAACAGCACCACGCCCAATGCAGACCCCAGCATCATCACTGCCAACACGCCCAACGAGACGATTTGAACCCCTTCCGCTAAATTCACGTCCTTCACTCCTATGCTTTAGGTTCTTTGTCTAAGATTTCTTCAGGGCGCAACCCAGAACGACGCGAACCTGCGGGGAGATCGTGAGGATCAGTAACCCCCTTGGGCAGGTAAGCAAATTCTCTTAAAGGGGTCACCATTGGGTCGTTGGTCACCTTATAAGGGAGGCGACCTAACGCTACGCTGTCGTAGTTTAACTCGTGACGATCGTAAGTTGACAGCTCATATTCTTCAGTCATCGACAAACAGTTGGTTGGACAATATTCGACGCAGTTGCCACAAAAAATGCAAACTCCGAAGTCAATGCTGTAATGCTTGAGCTGCTTTTTCTTAGATTCTTTGTTGAATTCCCAATCGACCACGGGCAGGTTGATGGGGCAAACTCGCACACAGACTTCGCAAGAAATGCACTTGTCAAACTCAAAGTGAATTCGCCCTCGAAACCGCTCTGAAAGAATCAGCTTTTCGTAGGGATATTGAACGGTGATGGGGCGGCGGCGCATGTGGTCGAAGGTGACAGACAGCCCTTGACCGATATATTTACCCGCCTGAAACGCCTCTTTGGTATAGTCACCAACTTGCTTAAGAAACTTGAGCATCCGTGTTCTCCAGAAAATGAGAGTAGGGTCAGCCGCCAAACGCGATCGGGAATGCTAACTTTAGACCCGCCGTGAGCAGCAAATTGACGAGCGAAACGGGTAAGAGGAACTTCCACCCCAAGTCTAGCAATTGGTCAATCCGCACGCGGGGAACCGTCCAGCGCATCAAGATCGCAATGAAGACCAAAAAGTAAGCCTTTAACAACGTCATCGTGATGCCCAGCGTTGCCAAGCTCACTTGCAGCCAGGGAGTGTTTTCACTCACACCAATCAAGTTGGCGATCGTACTCACGCTGACCGGAAATTCCCAGCCGCCCAGATAAAGCACCGCGAACAGCAGCGCAGACAGAGTGAGGTTGACGTAAGAACCCAGATAAAAGAGGGCGAACTTCATCCCAGAATACTCAGTCTGATAGCCAGCGACGAGTTCTTCTTCGGCTTCTGGCAAGTCAAAAGGAATGCGCTCACATTCTGCCAGGGCGGCAATCCAAAAGATCAAAAACCCGACGGGTTGTCGCCAAATGTTCCAGCCGAGAATGCCGTAGCCTGACTGTTGCTGCACAATATCTACAGTGCTGAGGGAATTAGACATCATCACGATCGCTAACACCGACAGCGCCAACGGCAACTCATAGCTGATCGATTGGGCGGCGGCTCTCAAACCACCTAACAGCGAGTATTTGTTGTTAGAGGCATAGCCCGACATCAAAAGCCCGATCGGGACGATGCTAGACAGCGCAATCCACAAAAACACGCCCATTCCCACGTCGGCGACGATCAGATTTTGCCCAAACGGGACAATCAGGTAAGAGAGAAAAACGGGAATGACGACGATCGCCGGGCCCAATGTAAACAGAAGCCCATCTGCTTTAGATGGCGTAGTATCTTCCTTAAAAACTAGCTTTAGCCCGTCTGCTAGAGGAGCCAAAATGCCCAACGGGCCGATAAATTCTGGGCCAATTCGCTGTTGGGCGGCGGCAGAAATTTTTCGCTCTAGCCAAACTAACACCAACACGCTCACCGTTGCTGCCACCAGCATGATCAGCATCGGCAAAGGCAACCAAAGTGCTCTCGCAGCCCCAGGCGGGATGCCAAAACCTCTGACAGATTCAATAAAAGTTCCTTGAAGGTCAATTCCTGGGTTCATGCTTTCCCAACTTGCGTCAAGTCATTCTCTAGTCGCCACTGACTCACCTGAAGATGAAGTTTTTGGGCGACATTCAACGCCTATCAGTATATCTTTCCTAATGGAACAGAACCGCATCAAAGTGCTGAATTTATAGCTCTTTTGGTCATCAAATTATTCAATCGTCTGCATTCATTCCAATGAATACTGATTTGAGTCAGGCGGCGATTCGGAGTTTCTGACAGTTGCCGATCTTAACTTTCCATAAAAGAAGCCCCCAAACGCAAGAAGCTTGGAGGCTGGAGTTCCTGAAAATCGTCACCTGACTATAGTTGCAAGGGATCGCTGAGAGAGCAAGAGGGGTGACACCCCGTATCTGGGGTTAAGTTAGCGATCGTCGATCGATACATAGGGTACTGAATGCAGCCCAGTGTAAATCTGCGTTGGTCGGAAGATCCGGTTTTCGTTCAATTGTTCTTTCCAGTGAGCCAGCCAGCCCGCGACGCGAGAAATCGCAAACACAGGCGTAAACAGGTCTGTAGGAATTCCCAGCTTGCGATAAACCAAGCCTGAGTAGAAATCGACGTTGGGGTAGATGCCCTTGCCACCAAGTTTTTCTTCGACGGCTCGTTCTAGCTCAGTCGCGATGTCGTAATATTTGTCGTGCCCAAACTTTTCAAACAGTTGTTCTGCAAGTTCTTGCAAAATAATGGCTCTGGGATCTTTAACCTTATAAACTCGATGCCCGAAGCCCATAATTCTGGCTTTGCGCTGAAGCCGATCGTCCAGATAAGGACGAACATTTTCAACCGAGCCGATTTCTTCCAGCATTTCGATCACTTCTTCACTGGCTCCTCCGTGAAGCGGACCTGCTAACGTGCCCACAGCAGACGCAATCACCGCATAGGGATCGGTCAACGTCGAAGCCGTCACCATTGCCGAGAACGTAGAGGCATTGATCGTGTGCTCGGCATGAATCACCAGACACACTTCAAAAATTTTGGCGGCTAGCGGGTCAGGTTCTTTCTCATTCAGCATGTAGAGAAAGTTGGCGGCGTAGTTCAAATCATCGCGTGGCTGAACCGGATCGTTTCCCTTTCGCATCAGTTGAAAGGCGGCAACCATTGTCGGAATCTTTGCCAAAAGCCTGACGACCGCCTCCCGAATATAGGTGGGGTCATCTAAAGCACGGCGAGAGTAAAACAAGCCCAACGCCGCCGCGCAAGCCTGGAGTGCATCCATCGGATGACCGCTTTCAGGAAAGCACTTCATCATGTCTCGAATGCGGTACTTCAGCCTTCGATGATATCGAATTTCATTTTTGAAGGCTTCTAATTCTTCTTTGGTTGGTAATTCTTTCCAGATCAACAGATAGGCAGTTTCCAAAAAGGTGCTTTTTTCAGCAAGTTCTTGGATGGGAATGCCCCGATATTCCAAGATGCCTTTTTGCCCGTCCACGAAGCTAATGCTGGACTGGGTTACTGGAACGCCTTCTAGACCTGCCCTAAATTCGCAGACAGTCATGATTCACCGTTATCTATACTTTATAAGTCTCAAGCTAACTTATCAGATTTAGTAGAACAGATTGTAGTGTCTGAACTAAACCCTCGATCGCTCACGTCCGCGTACCACATTTTTGTGATTGTCTATACAAACCTGACCTATAGATAAACTAATGTTTGCGGTTTTTTAGAAAAGATAATATTATTGAGACATAAAGATTTACACCTTGACTTAGGTTGCATTTACCAATAGGTCAGACGGCTCCTGATGAGGTCTGCGATAGATGGCAGGGGTGAATCCGCTATCTTTCTATTCTCTCGTAAGGAGTTTTATGCCACACAGCCATTCTCATCGTTCGTCTCATTCCCACGCTAAAACGAGCACCGCTTCAGAGCTTCGCAAAGCAAATCGACCCGATTCTAAAGCCGAACCGCACCCCTCGCATCAATGGCGAGAATCAAACCGCAGTCGCCCTGCAAATACTAAAATCAGTTTGACGAAGCTAATCGAGCGAGATGCACCGCTTCAAACCAACAGTCAACTGGTGTTAATGTATGGTCCTTTTCAAACTGAGATGCTGCCTGAAGCCGGACAAGGCGTTGCCTCCTGGATTAAAGACTGTCTTCGCAAACATGGATTGCCTAGTTTAGTCAGATTTGATTATCGTCGTCGCGCTCAAATCTTTCGTCGAGACGAGTTTCAACCCTGGTTAGAGCCACTGCTCGAACGGCAAAGCTACCCCAGCTATTAAATAGCAATTTCCTTTGCAGACTGCACCTTTTGGCACTCTTTGCACTATCCTCATCCGATAAAGTGGATGAATCGTGACAATCGCCAAAAGGTGCAAATTTTATGACTACGCCTGTCTACGACGTTATTTTACAGCAGGGTCGATTGCTGCGCCCATCGGGTCAGAGCGAAACCGTAGATATTGCGATTCAAGACGGTAAGATTGCCGCGATCGCGCCCCAAATCGAGGCTACGACTCACCTTGAGTTAAACATTCACGAACAACTAGTCAGTCCGCCTTTTGTAGAGTCGCACATTCATCTCGACTCAGCGCTGACTGCCGGAAATCCGCGCTGGAATCAAAGCGGCACCTTGTTTGAAGGCATCGAGATCTGGCGAGAGTATAAGCAAAATCTTTCGCTCGATAACGTGAAGCAACGGGCGATCGCCACCCTCAAACAGCAGGCGGCTCAAGGCGTTCTCTTTGTTCGTAGTCACGCCGATGTCAGTGAAACCAGTTTGACGGCTCTGCAAGCTTTACTAGAAGTGCGAGAAGAAGTTAAAGACTGGATGACTTTGCAAATCGTGGCGTTCCCGCAAGATGGGATCTATGGCAATCCCAAAAACGACGAATTGATCGAAGAAGCCATGAAAATGGGTGCGGATGCAGTGGGCGGCATTCCTCACTATGAGCTAACTCGTGAGGATGGGGTGCGATCGGTGCATCGCATTTTTGAACTGGCGGAGAAGTACGATCGCTTAATCGATATTCACTGCGATGAAATTGATGACGACCAATCTCGGTTTCTAGAAGTGGTTGCCGCTTGTGCAATTCGATCAGAGATGGGTTCACGAGTCACTGCCAGTCATACGACAGCGTTCGGCTCTTACAATAACGCTTACGCTTTCAAGCTTTTGGGATTTCTGCAACGCACTCAGCTTAATTTCATTGCCAATCCGCTCATTAACATCACGCTGCAAGGACGAACTGACACCTATCCCAAACGTCGTGGAGTAACTCGCGTTAAGGAACTCTGGCAGCAGGGCAGAAATGTCAGCTTAGGGCATGACTGCGTGCAAGATCCGTGGTATTCGCTCGGCACGGGCAATATGTTAGATGTCGCGTCGATGGCAGTGCACGTTTGTCAGATGACCGGAACTTCAGAAATTGACGCTTGCTATGACATGGTGACGGGAAACGGAGCTAAAACGCTGCACCTTGAAGACTATGGGATCGAGGTCGGCAAACCTGCAAATTTAATCGTTCTGGATGCGGACGATCGCACCAATGCGATTCGGCGGCGTGCGATCGTCCGCTTTGTCATTTCGCAGGGGAAACTGTTGGCTGAAACCCAACCTCCTCAGACCACTTGGAGAGGAGCCGTAAGTTAACAGATGAACGGTACAATGGTTAGGCTCAAATTTGGCGCTTGGGAGCGATCGTTGCTATGTCGATCGGACAAAAAATCTACGAAGGCAAAGCTAAGATCCTCTACACCACAGACGATCCAGACATTCTATTGACGCACTTTAAAGACGATGCCACTGCCTTTAATGCTCAAAAGCGAGGCAGCATCCAAGGCAAAGGAGAAATCAACTGTGCGATGTCTGCTCACCTCTTCAAGCTAATGGAATCTAACGGGGTGCCCACTCACTTCATCGACTGCCCTGCACCTAATGAGATGCGGGTTAAATCTGTAAAAATTTTGCCACTAGAAGTCGTCGTCAGGAACATTGCGGCGGGTAGTCTCTGTCAACAGACAGGTCTGAAGCTTGGAACAATTCTCAGCAAACCCTTCGTGGAGTTTTACTACAAAAACGATGACTTGGGTGATCCTCTGCTGACGCTCGATCGGCTGCGTCTACTTGATCTGGCTACCGATGATCAGGTGGATCAACTAAGAAGAATGGCCCTGCGGATCAATGACCTGCTCACGGCTTTCTTTGACCAGTGTGGAATCACTCTGGTGGACTTCAAGCTAGAGTTTGGCATTGATTCAAAAAATCAACTTCTTTTAGCCGACGAAATCAGCCCTGATACTTGCCGCTTGTGGAACCAAACTGAAACTGACCCCGATCGCCGCGTCATGGATAAAGACCGTTTTCGTCGTGATTTAGGCAACGTTGAAGAAGCCTATCGGCAAGTGTTAGAGCGAGTTTTGGGTCAAGTCGTCTAAAAAACAACGCTCGATCGTCTTTCAGGGATTGAGTTGATTGATGAGTGGTGAACCCCAACAATGCGGTAGAATTTCACAGTTTGCTAAGGATTGTAACCGCTTCTTGATATTGTGATGTTGAGTCTGCTCATAGCAGAATTCTGGTGTGAGGACGTGCCAAGTAACGTGAACAAAATGCGCTTATCCCCTGTTTTAATGGCAGCTTTTGCGGCTGTCGCCACCGTCGGCTGGTCGAATTCTGCAAAAGCCCAAACCCCTGACGGCTCCCAAGAGTCACGGGTAGATTCTACTCAGGCGATGGAGACAAATTCTGCTGCTAAACCGAGTCAACAGCAAGAAAAGGCGATCGCGCTGAGAAAGCGATCGAGCCAAGATGTCGTTGTTGAGACGGTTAAGGTTGCCGGGGTTTCTGTCCCGGATACGATCGCAGCCCAGCCTTTGGCAAAACCTTTTCGGTCAAAATTGGCGATCGCCGCAGTTCAAATTTCTCAGACTCAGGGAGGCGCAGTTGACGAGCAGCAGCCCACGCCAATCCAGCTTAACCCACCGTCTCCGACCTCGCCCACGCTGACTATTCCAACCGCGCCGTTAGCACCTGGTAGTCAGACCTCGCCGCCACCAACGGCGCAGCCGACTCCCCAAGAAACTCCAGCACCCGATAGCCAACCCGCAACCCCTGCTGTACCTTCGACCACTCCACCTGCTACTCCAACACCCGAAACCACTGAACCAGAGCCTAGAGTGCTGGTTGGCGAAGTAGTTGTTGTCGGTGCAGAGGCAGATCTGCAAGCTGAGGTCTATCGAGTCATTCGCACTCAGCCTGGACGGACGACCACTCGCTCTCAGCTGCAAGAAGACATTAATGCCATCTTTGCGACCGGATACTTTCAAGATGTCAAAGCAACGCCAGCAGATACGCCACTTGGGGTGCGAGTCACCTTTGAGGTGCAGCCCAACCCCGTCTTAAAGTCTGTGCAGCTAGAGGGCGCTCGTGTAGTGCCTGCTAAAGTCGTCAGTGATATCTTTAGTCCGCAATATGGCACCACGTTAAATCTGCGACAGCTTCAGACAGGCATTCAAGCCTTGACCAAGTGGTATCAGGACAACGGCTATGTCTTAGCCCAAGTGGTCAATGTGCCTAAAGTTGCGGCTGACGGCTCGGTGACGCTAGAAGTTGCAGAAGGGGTGGTCGAAGGGCTGCAAGTTCGGTTTGTCGACAAGCAGGGCGAAGATAAGGATGCCAAAGGCAATCCGATTCGTGGTCGCACTCGTGACTTCATCATCACTCGTGAGTTTGAGCTAAAACCGGGCGATGTGTTTAACCGGACGACGGCTGAACGAGATCTGCAACGGGCGTTTGGGCTAGGCATTTTTGAAGACATCAAGCTGTCCCTTAACCCAGGTCAAGACCCTCGTAAAGTGATTGTGGTCGCCAACGTCACCGAAAAGAACACTGGAAATATTGGTGTTGCCGGGGGCTTTAGCTCTGCAAGTGGTTTGTTTGGCAGCGTCAGCTATCAGCAGCAAAATGTGGGCGGCAATAACCAAAAGCTGAATGCAGAAGTGCAGATTGGTCAGCGCGATCAACTCTTTGACCTGAGCTTTACTGACCCCTGGATTGGGGGCGATCCGTTCCGCACGTCTTACACGGTTAACCTGTTTAGACGCAGGACAATTTCGCTAATCTTTGATGGCGGCGACCCAGAAATCGAGTTACCAAACGGCGATCGTCCTCGTGTCTTAAGAACGGGTGGCGGCATCACCTTTAACCGCCCTCTCGAACGAAATGTGTTTAAACGCGCTGAATGGAACGCTTCGCTCGGACTGCAATATCAACGGGTTTCGATTCGAGATGCCGATGGCAAACTCCGTCCTAGAGATGAGCTAGGCAACCTGTTGAGCTTTGACTCAAGCGGCAAAGATGACTTGATCACCGCCAGGTTGGGGTTTGTGCGCGATCGTCGCAACAACTTTCTGACTCCGACCAGTGGTTCGGTTCTCAGCTTTAGCACTGAGCAATCGGTGCCGTTGGGCAGTGGCAGCATTCTCTTTAATCGATTGCGAGGGAACTATAGCTTTTACGTTCCAACGCGACTGACTCGATTTACGCCAGGATGTCGAGACAATAAACCTCTTAGGATTGGAGAAAAACCGCCTACAGGAGGCTGCCCGCAAGCGTTTGCGTTTAACATTCAAGGCGGCACCATAGTGGGCGATCTGCCACCCTATGAAGCGTTCCCACTGGGTGGAACAAACTCGGTGCGTGGCTATGACGAAGGCGACGTGGGCAGTGGTCGTAGCTATCTGCAAGCCACCGCAGAATATCGGTTTCCCCTCTTCTCGATTATCTCTGGTGCTTTATTCGTCGATGCTGCTACTGATTTAGGCACTGGAAAAAATGTTCCAGGTGATCCAGCAGGTGTGCGAGGTAAGCCAGGAAGTGGTCTTGGCTATGGCATTGGGGTAAGGGTTCAGTCTCCTCTCGGCCCGATTCGGATTGATTTTGGTATTAATGATCAAGGCGGGAACAACATTCGCTTTGGGTTTGGAGAGCGATTCTAATGGCAGAAGTTGGGTTTCGGTTAGGGGCAGAAACCAGCCCGAGCTTGTCTTTACAACACACTCTGGCGCAGGAGGTGACTCGATCGGGCATTGGGCTACACTCTGGAACATCAACCCAGGTGCGAATTCGACCTGCCGCCCCTGGAGCAGGGCGCTATTTTGTGCGAGTTGATTTGCCCGATGAGCCGATTATTCCTGCCCAAATTGAGGCGGTTAGCCCCACAATGCTCTCGACTGAGTTGATCAAAGGCGATGCTAGGGTTCGCACAGTTGAACATTTGCTGGCAGCGCTGGTGAGTCTGGGCATTGACAATGCTCGAATTGAGATTGACGGGGCTGAAGTGCCTTTATTAGATGGCTCCGCTCAAGAATGGGCGATCGCGATCGCTCAAGCTGGCACCGTTTCTCAATCTGCACGAGTCACCCGATCGCTTTTAGAACCGATTTGGATTCATCAAGGCGATGCGTTTGTTGCCGCGATCCCGGCTCCAGAATTGCGGTTTAGCTATGGAATTGATTTTGAGTTAGCGGCGATCGGCAATCAGTGGCATAGTTGGTCGCCCGATCGCGATTCTTTTTTGACTGAAATTGCCCCGGCCCGCACTTTTGGGTTAGCTCACCAGATCGACCAGCTTCGCGCTAGTGGTTTAATCAAAGGGGGTTCGTTAGAAAATGCTTTAGTATGCGACGCTGAAGGCTGGTTGAATCCTCCGCTGAGATTTTCAAATGAGCCAGTGCGCCATAAGCTTTTAGACTTAATAGGGGACTTGAGTTTGCTGGGAACTGTGCCGATCGCCCATTTTCTTGCCTATAAAGCAAGTCACCGTTTGCACACCCAGCTTGCCCAAAAAATTTCCCTCGCCCTATATTCACCATCCAACTCATGTCAACCCTGATTGATACAAATTCAGAAAATGCGGCTGCGCTCCCGGTTGATCTGCCCACTGAGGCCCCCGAAACCGCTCCCCCAAAAACCGTGTTCACCGTTGAAGAAATTCATGCACTGTTGCCGCATCGATATCCCTTTGCGATGGTCGATCGGATTATTGACTATGTGCCTGCAAAAATGGCGATCGGCATCAAAAATGTCTCCTTTAACGAGCCGCACTTTCAAGGACATTTTCCGGGCAAACCGATTATGCCAGGGGTGCTAATTATTGAGGCAATGGCGCAGGTCGGCGGCGTAGTGCTGACCCAAATGGCAGACGTGCAGGGCGGACTGTTTATGTTTGCTGGCATTGATAACGTGCGGTTTCGTCGCCCCGTAGTGCCCGGTGATCAGCTTGTCATGACTGTGGAACTGTTGTCTGTCAAGGCTCGTCGTTTTGGTAAGATGCGCGGTCGTGCCGAAGTAGACGGTCAATTGGCTTGCGAAGGTGATTTAATGTTTGCGTTAGTCAGTTAATTTTGGGTTTTGCAATTTTATGGCAACCCTGATTCATCCAACGGCGGTTATTCATCCCGGTGCTCAACTTCATCCAACGGTGCAGGTGGGGGCTTATGCGGTGATTGGGGACAAGGTGACGGTGGGAGCCGGGAGTCTCGTGGGTCATCATGTGGTGCTAGAGGGACGCACCGAGATCGGCGATCGCAATCACATCTTTCCGGGGGCGGTGATTGGGCTAGAGCCTCAAGATCTGAAATATGACGGGGCGGTCAGTTTGGTTAAGATTGGCAACGATAATCAGATTCGGGAGTTTGTGACCATTCATCGAGCCACGTTTGCAGGTGAAGTCACGGCGATCGGCAATGGCAATATGCTGATGGCAAACGTTCACGTTGGGCATAATTGCTCGATCGAAGATCAGGTGATCATCTCAAATGCGGTGGCTTTAGCGGGTCACGTTCACATTGAATCACGAGCGCGGTTGAGTGGCGTGCTGGGCGTTCATCAGTTTGTGCATATTGGGCGACACGCGATGGTCGGTGGCATGGCTCGTATCGATCGTGACGTTCCACCTTATATGACTGTGGAGGGCAATCCCTCACGAGTGCGATCGCTAAATCTGATCGGATTGCAGCGATCGGGCTTAGCAGATGAGCATGACGGGCAGACCATGCAGTTGTTGAAGAAGGCGTTTCGGTTAATCTACCGTTCGGGATTGACGCTGAATGAAGCGATTGAGCAGCTAGAATTACTCCCTGAAAACGCGCATTTGCAGCACTTACAGTGGTTTATTCGCCAGTCTTTGATGCCTGGAAGAAGAGGACTAACGCCCGGAAAACGCACGAGGGATGACGGATGACCGATGAACCGCTCCAACCGTCAAAACCAGTCCGCGTTTTTATCAGCACAGGAGAAGTCTCTGGCGATCTCCAAGGTGCTTTGTTGATTCAAGCGTTGCAGCGACGATCGCAAACACTCGGCATTGAGCTAGAAATTCTGGCCTTGGGCGGCGATCGTATGGAGGAAGCCGGAGCAAAACTGCTCGGACACACTAGCACGATCGGCTCGATCGGGTTGCTCGAATCTTTGCCCTATGTATTGCCCACTCTAAAGGTGCAGCAGCAAGCAAAGCAATATCTCAAGATCCATCCGCCTGATGTGGTGGTGTTGATTGACTACATGAGTCCCAATGTGGCGTTTTGTAGTTATTTGCCCAAACATTTGCCTCAAGTGCCAGTGGTTTATTTCATTGCGCCTCAAGAGTGGGTGTGGTCAGCGAGTTCTTACAACACCGATCGCATTATCGGCGCAACCAGCAAAATTCTGGCAATCTTTCAAGAAGAAGCCAACTATTTCAAACGCAAAGGCGGAAAAGCGACCTGGGTTGGGCATCCATTAGTCGATCGAGTGCAAGCGGCTCCGAGTCGAGAAGAGGCGCGATCGTCTCTGGGCATTCCGTCAGACCAAACGGCGATCGTGCTGTTGCCTGCATCTCGTCAGCAAGAGTTAAAGTATTTGATGCCTGTGATCTTTGAAGCGGCACAGCAAATTCAAGAAAAGTTGCCCCAAGCTCACTTCTGGATTCCGCTAGCGTTGGAGAAATATCGCTGGGCGATCGAGCAAGCGATCACAGAATACGGATTGCGGGCGACTTTGTTAGACAGCAATCAAGGACAGACGACCTTGCAAGCGATCGCTGCCGCAGATTTGGCAATCACAAAATCGGGCACCGTAAATCTCGAAATGGCATTGTTAGATGTGCCGCAAGTGGTGCTTTATCGCGTCAATCGCGTTACTGCCTGGATTGCTCAAAAGATCCTCAAAGTTTCGATTCCCTTTATGTCGCCGCCCAATCTGGTGGAAATGAAGCCAGTCGTCCCCGAATTTCTGCAAGACGAGGCAACCGTAGAAAATATTGTTCAGGAAGCGATCTCGCTGCTTCAGCCCGATCGTCGTCAAAAAATGCTGGCAGACTATCAAGAAATGCGTCGCGCCGTGGGAGAAGTGGGAGTGTGCGATCGAGCCGCCCAAGAGATTTTAGATCTGCTTTAACGTCAGTTCGATGAGGTTGTTCGCTTCGTTGTAGAGGGCTTGTGCCCCCTAAATCCCCCATTCTGGGGGACTTCAGTCCCGATTTTTAGTTCAAAGTCCCTCACTGGTGGGGGATTTAGGGGGCGTTCCAGAGGTGCAACCGCAGCGAGGGATCTCATTGAATTCACGTTACTTTAACAAGATGCGATCGACAAACTTTTCGATCAGTTGGTTGGCGATCGGCGTGTCTTGCAACTGATTTAAGATGTGATCGAGCAGATGTGGCTCGTCTAAATATCGCGCTTGATAGCGACTAATGCGAACGGCTATATCATGGGCATCGACTTCGGGGTGAAACTGGAAGCCGTAAAACGGTTTGTTAGCAATCTTGAAAGCGTGAAACGGACAGAGATCAGAGTACGCCAACAAAATTGCCTCTTCGGGCATCAATACCGCCCGTTCTTTGTGTCCAGAAACGGCTAAAAAGCCATCAGGAACATCGTGAAAAAGCAAATCACTCGCCGCATTTTCAGTCAACCAAAGCGGATAGGTGCCCATCTCCATATTCGCTTTATCGACAATTACACTGCCTCCTAGCGCTTCGACCGCCGCCTGAAACCCAAAGCAAGAGGCGAAGACGGGAATGCTTTCGTCAAGACAGTGAATGATCAGCTTTTTAGTCGGCTCGACAAAAGGATATAACGTGGGTTGAGTCACCGAGGCATCACTAGAACCACCGATGAATAGAGCGTCGTAGCCATCGATTTGAGCGGGGCTAAAGTCAGGTGTGGCAAAGACATCCAGCACTGAAAACTGATGTGCCTCTAAGCGACCATAGCGCACAAACTCGTCTAACTCTTCTAGCCGAGTGATCGTGTCGCTACGAATTTGTAAAAGGAGAATTTTGAGATCCGATCGCTGCTTTGTCATGAAACTTTTAGAAGACCCTTCGCCTAGTAAAACTTACTTCTCCCCTAAATTTGCACTAGCCGGGAGTTTTATCTTGAATTCACACAGACGATCGTTTGAACTGCGATCGCTCCCCTACAAAGACTCAAACTGCGCGGTAAATCCTTCGATCGTCATGCACTCATCTTGAAAAGACTCCGCATCATTCACGTCTTCTACCTGAAATTCCATAATTCGCCGCTCATCGTCTTTCATCTTCTTGCTAGAGAGCGGTTTGGTTTGATATTTTGCGGCAATGGCTTTAAAAGCAGTGGCATGAATGCGCCAGCTATCAGCAGAACAGTAAACGATGACACGCCACATGAGAGTTTGCGACAAGGGACGGGTTTATTGTCGCATTCGATGGGGAGCGTTGGGGCGATCGGGGATGATATTTAAGAGGGTTGAGCAGTGATAACTGTAACGACAAAACGTAACTACAATAAGGGAGCTGTAGCGATCGTCCAGCAATGGAGTTTGAATGGGATGAAGAAAAGCGTCTTTCCAATCTTCACAAGCACGGAATTGATTTTGTTGACGTTTCCGCCGTGTTTGATGGAGATATGGTAACGGTTGAAGACGATCGCCACAGCTACGGAGAGCAGCGTTTTGTTACGTTCGGTTTATTGCAGGGGCGAGTTGTCGCTGTTGTCCATACTGAACGGGATGAGTTGACCCGCATTATTTCCGCAAGAAAGGCAACTAAATATGAGCAACGAGCCTATTTCGAGCAACTCTCAAACTGATTGGCAACGACTAGATGCAATGAGTGATGAAGACATTGATTTATCGGATTGCCCAGAAATTACGCCTGACCTTTTTGCCAAGGCTACGGTTCGACGGGGGTTACCTGTGGCAAAAAACAAGGCACAGGTGACGTTACGAATTGATAGTGATGTTTTAGAGTGGTTCAAATCTCAAGGACAAGGTTATCAAACTCAAATCAATACCTTGCTACGATCGTACATGGAAGCACATCGGTCATGATATTTGTAGTATCGCCAGCATTTTGCGTTTAGTTACGTCGCTCTGATTATGAGTGTTAGCAGTGATTGAAAAGCGATCGATATAATTAGTAATGTCTCTTGCTGAAGAGGTTAATAACTGTGACTCAATTGCTTGAACAAGCGATCGCCCGATTAAAGACCTTGCCTGCGAGCGAGCAAGATGCGATCGCGATAATGATTTTAGAAGAACTTGAAGATGAAGTTCAATGGGATGGGTCATTTGCAAAGTCTCAGGATGCGCTTGCCAAACTTGCAGCCGGAGCAATGGCAGAGTATCGCTTGGGTAAAACTCAAGCGCTAGACCCAGAGACATACTGTAGAGACGCAGTATAAATATCTAATCGGCTGTTTGACTTTTGGGCTTCTACACTCATTCTCAAAGGTCGTCAAACGGGTTAAAAATATCCATCATCGGACGATCGCAGTTAGGCAACTCTGACGGCGGACGATCATTACTCCATGCCCACCAGACCTGACCACACTGACATTGATAAAATTCTTGCCACTTTTTGCGATAGTCGTCTGAAAAGACGGGCGATCGTCGATTCACCCAAACGTGATCGGCTTCGAGGCAAGACTTATGGCAAGCCGGGCAGCAAAACTCGTGAGCGTGGATGGCGGGTTCAGTCCAGGTCGGAGCGGTTGGATTAAAAGCGTCCATGAATCAACGAATGAAGGCGACTCTGCTTATTATGACCTTTTCAAGGATTGGCGTAGCGATTTTGGGTCAGGGCGATCGCTAGAATTAAGTGCGCCGATCGAGTCGTTTTTAGGTATCGTCTTAGTGATGCCGTTCATCTACCTTGAGAGTAGTCCTGAAAAACGTTTCGCCCTCGTTGAAGGATTCAGCCCCATGAGTCTGCTCAATCTCATCTCATTTTTTGGCATTTTTGGCTTGTGTGCGATCGCGTGGCTCTTCTCAGAAAACCGCAGTCTGCGAGTCTTTCCCTGGCGCGTGTTTAGCATGGGAATTCTTTTGCAACTGGTGCTAGGAGCGCTAGTTTTTTGGTTGCCCTTTACAAGAGAGGCGCTGCAAGTCTTTAGTAATTTGTTAGATGGAGTGTTTCTGGCCGCAGACACTGGCGCAAATTTTGTCTTTGGAAACAATATAGTTCCTTTGCCGACAAAACCTGCAAGCGTCAACCTGGGTTATATTTTTGCCTTTCGAGCGTTGCCGACCGTAATCTTTTTCTCTGGATTGATGGCGTTGCTCTACAACATTGGAGTGATTCAAGTTGTCACCAACGTGTTTGCAAAAGCATTCTATACAACGATGCGATTGAGTGGGGCTGAAGCGTTGAGCGGCGCGGCGAATATCTTTGTGGGCATTGAGGCGGCGATCGTCGTCAAGCCCTTCTTGGCAAAAATGACCCGCAGCGAACTCTGTGCGATTTTATCTTGCTGTTTTGGAACGGCGGCTTCATCGGTGCTGGCAATCTATGTGAGCTTCTTGCGTCCTGTCTTTCCCAATATTTTGGGGCATTTGGTTTCGGCTTCGATTATTGCAATTCCTGCCTGTTTTGTGTTGTCTAAAATTTTGGTGCCAGAAACCGAGATTCCGCTGACAGCGGGTGGCATTCCAGTTGAGACTGACGACAATGAAGACTTTGAAGGTGCGCCGAGAGAAAGAGTTGGAGGCGAACCCATTGAGCGAGTTAGCCCACTGGATGCAGCGATCGTAGGTGCCTTAGACGGGGTGAAAATGTCGGTGTCGATCGCCGCAGTCCTCATCCTAATTTTGGGGTTAGTTTCGCTAATCAATCAAATTTTTGCAGGCTTGGCAGGCATTCCCGGTGTGATTGGTCAGTTTTTTGGCATTGTCACTTTGGCGAATATCGCGGGTGTATTGTTCTTGCCATTTACATTTTTGACGGGGGTCTCTCTAGAGTGGAACGAACTGTGGGAATCGTCAGTGATTATTGGGCGCAGACTGCTCGAAACCGCGATTCCGCCTTATCAGGCATTGGCGATCGCCGCCGCTCGTCCGGTGAATCCTCTCAGCGATCGTGCGGTTTTGATCGTTAGCTACGCGCTGTCTGGGTTTGCTCACCTGGCATCGGTTGGCATTTTTGTGGGAGGCACGATCGCGCTGATTCCGTCTCCTCGTAAAGATATCTCAGAGCTTGGCTGGAAAGCCCTGTTTGTCGGCACGTTAGCCACTTTAATGATTGCGTGTGTAGCAGGGTTTTATGACACCGGAAGCACTAGCATTTTGGGCAATAAACCAGCACCTGCGGTCATTGCTCCCGCAAGTGTGCCCTCTCCGCCCCCGGCTGCGGTGCCTGCAAAAGCTTCCCCTGCTGCAAAAACTCTTTCTGTTCCGGCGGTTCCATCATCTGAGAAGGCAGCCAAGCCTGCTAAGGCGACGACTCAAAAACCCGCAGTGGCTCGTTGACGATCGCCCATAAACTCAAGTTTGTATTGCATGACTTTCCTTAAATCCTTAATTCCAGAAAAAGATCAGATTGGGTTGCAGCGATCGTACTTACTCGCCGCAATTTTTTTTACGATCGTGTTGCTGATTTCGCTAAACCGCTATTTTGTTTTTTATGCATCTTATGATCACGGATTGTTTAATCAAGTTTTTTGGAACAATTTGCATGGGCGTTTCTTCCAAAGTTCTCTAACGTCTGCAAATTCGGTTGCATCGTTAGAAGATGGCGTGATTCCAACCGTGCATTTTTTGCACTTAGCTCATCATTTCGTCTTAGATTTCCTGCTGTGGATTCCTCTCTATGCAGTGTTTCCTCATCCAGTGACGTTAATCGTGTTGCAGGTTGGGTTGACCACCATTGCAGGACTCGTACTCTACGCATTGGCGCGGCATTATCTTCAGCCTCAATTATCGCTGTGGATTACAGGCAGCTATTACGCTGCGATCGCCGTGATCTCTCCAACCCTTGCTAATTTCTATGAGCAGTGTCAGATTCCTCTGTTTACGTTTGCGTTGCTGTTAGCGTTAGAAAAACAGCGCTGGGGCTGGTTTTGGCTGTGTGCTCTGCTCGTGCTAGGAAGTCGGGAAGACGCAGGGATCGTGCTCTTTGGGGTCGGAGTCTATCTAGTGCTGAGTCGCCGCCATCCTTGGACTGGGTTAGCCGTGTGTTTGACCAGCTTTAGCTATATGGCGATCGTGACCAGCCTCATCGTGCCGCAAATCTCTACAGACAGTTCACGATTGTATTTTGCCCATCGGTTTAAGCAGTTTGTAGACAGTCCAAATCCGACCATAATGCAGGTGCTGTGGGGAATGGTGACAAGGCCGATCGCGCTGCTTTCTAGCCTGTTTTTGCCCCTCGATCGCCGCCTCAGCTATCTCGCCGGACAGTGGCTCTCGCTCGCGTTCATCCCCGCTCTGTCGCCGACTGCTTGGACGATCGCCGGATTTCCACTGTTAGCGCTGTTTTTGCAATCAGGACTTTCTGCCCTATCGCTCAATCTGCGCTATGCCTTGGCGGTGGTGCCCGGACTGTTTTATGGAGCGGTGCTGTGGTGGTCGCGCCATCCTCATTGGTTTACGCCCCGGTTTCGCCGCTTTTGGAGCGTTTGCCTGGTGTTCTCGATCGTCTTCACGGTGACTAACAATCCCAATCGGGCGCTGTCGTTTATGGTTCCTGACTCGATTCGTCCCTGGGTGTTTGTGCCGCTGACGCGCCAGTGGAACCATGCTCACCAGATCAATCAGGTGATTCGTCAAATTCCTGCGGATGCCAGCGTTTCTGCTAGCACTTATTTAATTCCTCATTTGTCGAGTCGGCGGGCGATCATTCGACTGCCAAGACTCCAGATTCGCGACGATCGTGACCAGGTGATCACTGTAGACTATGCGGTTGCCGATTTGTGGCAGATGCAAGAATATCAAAAGGCGTTTGCAGATAGCTTGGCTGATTTGCAAGCAACGCTGCCCACGTTAGAAAGAATTTCGGCTGACGGAACCTATGGGGTGCTTGACGTTCAAGATGGAGTAGTGTTGATGCAAAAGGGTGTCTCATCAAACCCTGAAGCCCTAGCAGCTTGGCAAACCCTGAAAGCAGAAATCAAGCAAAAATCTCAATCTCAATCTTCTGCAAGACTCGATCCGAATGTTGATAGACTTGCTGAAAATCAGATTTAATAACCTTTTTGGTCAATATTGATAATGACGTGGTTAAACCTTTTGTCTTTTGTCGGCATTTTTGCGCTCTGCGGCATCGCCTGGTTAGGGTCTGAAAACCGTCGCGTGATTCCCTGGAAGGTGATCATCTGGGGCCTTGGCTTGCAGTTAGTGTTGGGGCTGCTCGTCTTTTCCTTTCCCGGCACCCGGCTTGTGATTCAAGCGCTCAGTGATGGCGTTAACGCGATCTTAGATGCCACCGAAACAGGCGCGCGGTTTATTTTTGGTTCTCTGCTTGTGCCTGAGCCAAATCGGGTGCCGGGTCCCGTTTTAGCAGGGCGCTGGATTGCACGAGCCGTCACGCCGCCTTATGTGCCAGTGGCGGGCGATCGTCTCAGCCCTGATAATCTCAACTTGGGCTATGTCTTCGCGTTTCGGGCGCTGCCGTCGGTGATCTTCTTCTCGGCGTTGATGTCGCTGTTTTACCATTTGCGGTTGATTCAACCGATCGTCAATGTCTTCGCCAAGTTGTTTCGCCGCACAATGGGCTTGAGCGGCGCAGAAGCGTTAAGTGGCGCGACTAATATTTTTGTTGGAATCGAGTCGGCTCTGGTCGTCCGTCCGTTTTTAGCGGAGATGACTCGCAGCGAGTTGTGTGCCGTTCTCACCGCTTGCTATGGCAGCATTGCTTCAACGGTTTTAGCGCTTTACGCGCAGCTACTGCGTCCCGTTTTTCCTAACATTACTGGACATTTGATTTCGGCTTCGATCATGGCAATTCCGGCTTGCTTTGTCGTGTCTAAACTGCTGGTGCCCGAAACCAATGTGCCTAAAACGTTGGGGAGTCTGCCAGCAGAGATCCCCGAAGATGCGAGTAAAGAAACGAATGCAATGGAAAGCGTGATCACGGGCGCAATGGATGGCGTGAAATTGGCGATCGCGATCGCGGCTCTTTTAATCGCTGTTTTAGGATTAGTTGCCCTCGTCAATCTTTTCTTTGGCAATCTCGCATCACTGGCGCAAAGCAATAATCTATTTATTCGTCGTCTCGGTCTGATTTTTGAAGTCGTGACGTTACAAAACATTGTCGGCGCACTGTTTTTGCCGTTGACTTTTTTAACAGGCATTTCGCTCAACTGGCAAGAGCTTTGGCAATCGTCGGTTTTAATCGGACGCAGATTGCTCGAAACCGAAGTTCCGGTTTATCAGCAGTTAGCGGTTTTAGCAGACAAAGGCGCAATCAGCGATCGGGCCCTGCTGATCGTCAGCTATGCGCTCTGTGGTTTTGCCCATCTACCCGCCGTGGGCATCTTTGTTGGGGGATTTGTGAGCCTGATTCCGTCTCGCCGCAAAGATCTGAGCGAGTTAGGCTGGAAGGCTCTCTGGGCAGCGACATTAGCGACTTTAATGATCGGCTGTGTCGCGGGCGTATTTGCGTCGAACAATCCGACAATTTTAGGCAGATAACTTAGAGCCGGAGACTTACATGAAATTAAATCGAAACTGGCTGATTGGGTTAGCCTTCGCAGCGTTTATCGGATTCACCACATTTGGACAAACCGCTTGGCTAAATCCCACAGTGGCACAGGCAGAACCGCCGATCGTCACTCCTAGTGCATTCCCCGCATCTCCGGCAACTCCGCCCACTGCAACTCCTAGTGTTCGTCCTACGGTTAAAGCTTCTCCAACGCCTTCTGCAACTCTTGTTCCCGCGATTCCAACCCTTCCGCTTACACCCATTTCTCCGGCTCCCGTCGTTCCGATCGCGCCTGCTTCGATCGCGCCACCTTTGCCAGTGAGTGGCGACTATAAAGACCCCAATAAACGCTTTAAGATTGCCATTCTCAAAGATTTCACCGTCAGCCCATTAGCAGGATCGGTGTTGATTGAATCGCGGGATGGCAGTTTAGCCTACACGGTGCTGGTGCGATCGCAGGGTGAACTAGCACTGCAAAATGGCGATGCAACCTTCATTAATGATGCTTTGGCAAAGATTGCTCAAACTGCCTTTCAGCAAGGAGAAGGATTTCAGACTGGGCAGTGGCAAGCGATTCCAGGCGGCATCAAAATGGATTGGACAGGCAGCTTGACGATCGCCGGAAAAAGCCAGCCCATGAGCGGCGTAATTTTAGTCCGTCAGCTACCAACCGATGTGGCAATGATCCTCATTGCCGCGATCGAGTCAGCCGTTGAGCAAGTGCCGGGAGCAGTTTCAGCACTGGTGGATAGTTTGCAGCCTCTTTAACTTTCAAATCTTCTCTAATTGATTGAGCCAGACCGCTCATCTGGTAAACTTAGGAGTTCTGAGATCACCCAACAAGACTTGCTGCAAGGAGACTCCTATCATGGCGCGGATGTATTATGACGCAGACGCTAACTTAGATTTACTGTCTGGAAAGACGATCGCCATTATCGGCTACGGCTCTCAAGGACACGCTCACGCCCTCAACCTCAAAGACAGCGGCATGAACGTGATTGTGGGGCTATATCCGGGCAGCAAATCTGCAATCAAAGCCAAAGATGCTGGGTTAGCGGTGCATAGTGTTGCCGACGCAGCAAAAGCGGCAGACTTCATCATGATTTTGCTGCCCGATGAAGTGCAAAAAACCGTCTTTACCAACGAGATCGAACCCAACCTTAATGAAGGTGACGTTCTCGCCTTTGCTCACGGCTTTAACATTCACTTTGCTCAAGTGGTGCCGCCTGCCCATGTCGATGTGGTAATGGTTGCCCCCAAAGGGCCTGGACATTTGGTGAGACGCACCTATGAGCAAGGCGAAGGCGTTCCGGCACTGTTTGCGGTCTACCAAGATGCGTCAGGTCAGGCCCGCGATCGGGCGATGGCATACGCCAGAGGCATTGGCGGCACCCGTGCTGGAGTGCTTGAAACCACCTTCCGCGAAGAAACCGAAACCGACTTGTTTGGCGAACAGGTTGTGCTTTGCGGCGGCTTGAGTGAGTTGATCAAAGCCGGATTTGAAACCTTAACCGAAGCGGGCTATCAGCCAGAGTTGGCTTACTTTGAGTGTCTGCACGAAGTCAAGCTGATCGTCGATTTAATTGTCGAAGGTGGCTTGGCAAAGATGCGCGATAGCATCTCCAACACGGCAGAATATGGCGACTTGACTCGCGGCCCTCGCATTGTCACCGATGCCACTCGCGCCGAGATGCGAAAGATTCTCCGCGAAATTCAAACCGGACAGTTTGCCCGTGAGTTTGTGTTAGAAAACCAGGCAGGCAAACCCGGCTTTACTGCCATGCGCCGCCGCGAAGCAGAACATCCGATCGAAGAAGTCGGCAAAGATCTCCGGGCCATGTTTAGCTGGCTAAAGAAAGTCTAAAAAGCTTCTGAGTGATGAGTTGCGCTCATTTACACACTCATCACTCTATTTAGATTTTCCGTTCTGTTCAGCTTTTTGAATTGCGTCTTGAGTACGATCGTAAGGGCTGGTTTTCGGTCGCCACTCAGGAAACATACTAATCATCATGCCATCGAGTGAGCGACGAGCCTGAAAACTGTATTGCCCGATCGAGGGTGGCAAAAATTGATCGCCAAATCCAACATAGATCAAACCGAGAAGCAATATAAATCCAACGGGAATTTTCTTAAGCATAAAGTCCTGCTTGGGGAGAAATAGATTCTGTGTCTCAATGCTCGAAAGCAGCCCTGAATTTCTCAAACTAAACGCGCTCTTGAAGACTAATCACGCTTTCAAACCCTGAAGTGGTAGTGAAGCGATGCGCCTACTTCAATAATGCCTTGAAATAAAAAAGGTGGTTGTTCCAATGATGACTGATCAACCCTAATTTTCAACCCTGATTGGAACAAAGGAAGGCTCTTTTAGAGTCTACTGAGAGAGTTATGGTTGACTAAAATTTATTGTTAAGGTGTCTTATGGTCAGATTGGTTACGAGGGGTGTGTATGGAGTTGCATTGCTGCTAATAGCAGGCGTATCATTACCACTGATTCAGTCTGTTTCGGCTCAATCTCTTCAACCTCAAACCGTTGATTCTGCAAAAAAACGCCCTGCAAAATCTACAAAATCAGGTTTACTTCCCTTCTTTGATCAAGCTGATAATCTAGTTACGGTTCGCTTTCCTAGAAATCAAAAAGTTGATATTACTCCGGTTCCACCTTCGCTGAATGCGTTTGATCAAAAAGTGCTAAATACCTGTGGAACCTTTGGCAGTAAGGTCAGCACCATCAGTATTAGAAGATTGCTGTCAGAGTCGCCCCAAGTGGTGCAGCAAATTAAACAAACCGTGGGTGGAGAATTGTTTTCAGGTCGGCGCAGTGACAATCAATTTCGCGATGATTTGGTGACAATATGGTCAGACCGCCGTGCCTTTGAGCATATTTTTTGTGGACAGATGCGAGGGGCAACTCAAATCGGCGGTCTGCACTTTGTCGGGCGATATCTGCAACTGCAAAATCAGGGCATTGCTGGACGGTTGCCTAACAATTCTAAAGCCGAAGAAGTGATTGCTGGAGAAGTTTATACATTAGGTGTAGAGATTCGGCAGGGCGATCGAGTCATCACCAGAGATTCTAAAAAAGGTTACTCCTACGTCAGCAATGCCCAAGAGATTTTGGTCGATGCGACTCGCGCATTTAAAGCTTTTAGAACTACCGCTAGTGCCAACCAAGCTTGTCTTTATACCGTGCGTGATGCCTCGTCAGCACCGCCCTTTCAAGCGGTATTTGTAAAAACTAATCGAGCGATCGTCACCTTCTATCCTGACGCAACCCCAAAGCCCAACGAGGCATCTTGCGGGCAGTAACTCAAATTAACGTGAGTTCGACGAGGTTTTCACTTCGTTCTCAGCGGCTTCTGCCCCCTAAATCCCCCACTTTGGGGGACTTTAAGCCAAAATTTCTGGTTCAAAGTCCCCCAATCTTGGGGGATTTAGGGGGCTTCCCGAATTCATAATCGGAGTGAACCACTCCTATCGAACTCACGTCAAATTAAGGAGAATTTCACCCTATCTCATATTCATAACGAGTATGATTTAGTTAGAAAGTCAAACACTCCTTGATTATTTAACTATGGCTCACCTCACCCAACGCCGCCCCGAAAACGTTGAGGGCGACTTCTACGTGGATCAAACCTGCATCGATTGTGACACTTGTCGATGGATGGCTCCTGATATTTTTGATCGAGAAGCCGGAAGATCGGTAGTTTTTCATCAGCCTCAAAGCGAAAGTGAACGTTTGCACGCGATGCAGGCATTGTTGGCGTGTCCTACTGCGTCGATCGGCACCGTTGAGAAACCGACAGACATCAAAATCGCGCAGCAGAGCTTTCCGGTTTTAGTCGCCGAAAACGTCTATCACTGTGGCTATCACGCCGAAAACTCGTTCGGAGCCGCCAGTTATTTCATTCAACGTCCCGAAGGAAATATTCTGGTCGATTCTCCTCGATTTGCGCCTCCACTGGTTAAACGCTTAGAAGCAATGGGCGGCATTCGCTATCTCTATTTGACGCATCGTGACGATGTTGCCGATCACCAGAAATTTCACGATCATTTTGGTTGCGATCGCATTCTCCATACCGATGAAGTCAATCGCGGCACTCAAAGCGTAGAACTCAAACTCACGGGATCAGATCCGATTCAGCTAGAGCCAGATTTGTTGATCATTCCCGTCCCCGGTCACACCAAGGGACACACCGTTCTGCTCTATCAAAATAAGTTCTTGTTTACTGGCGATCATCTCGCTTGGTCTGCACGTCAAAATCACCTGGTTGGGTTTCGCGAAGCCTGCTGGTATTCGTGGGAAGAATTGCAGCGATCGATGCAAAAACTGGCGAACTATTCATTTGAATGGGTTTTACCAGGGCACGGACGGCGCTATCATGCAGACGCTAAAACCATGCACCAGGAGATGCAAAAATGCCTGACGTGGATGGGGTTGAATCTTGATAGCGGCGAGTGGAATTAAGGGACGACAGTTCTTTTGTTCACTATGTCAGTGACGATCCCAACCGATTTAAGCCATCTATCAACTGATCAAACCAACCTTTGAGCGTTAGCAAATGACGCGCCACAAAAATTCCCGTCAACAAACCTACGAGATGTCCATCCCAAGCCATACCTTTACGAATTGGTAAAATTAGCCAAAGGGTGTGCCCAAATCGTTGAGTAAAGACCACTACCATGAGGGTCATCACCAGCATCAGCACAGACGAGAGATTGCGATCGAAATACGCAAACGACCATAAAAATCCTATATAACCAAATAGCACGCCACTTGCGCCTACATATCTGGCAGGTCTACCGATTAGCCAGATGACAGAACCCGAAATCACGGCGATCGCGCCCGTAATGGCTCCAAATTCACTCGGTTCTCTGAGAAACACCAACCCACCGAAGATAAAATAAAACACAGTATTTCCCTCTAAATGCTGCCAATCGACGTGCAGAAAGGGGGAAATTAAAATTCCAGGTAGGCCAATCAGTGTGCGCGGAGCCAGACCCAATCGATTCAGCGCTCTGCCCAACAGTCCAAAATTAATGACTGCTACTCCTCAAGCGATGACGACTAAATAAATCAGAAATCTCAGTTGATAGAGCCAATCGTTAATCACGCGGCTGACATCATTCAGCCGCTGTCGAGCCATCAGAGCGTTGGAGATGGAAGTTGTGGATCGTGGTCATCACCCGTAAACGTCGGGTCGATAATCCTCGGCGATTGTGATGAATCTGACTTAAGTAGCCGTTGCGTCCTTCGACTGGAGAAGAGGTGCGTTGGAATTTAGTCACCATCGAGGTTGCCCAAGTTTGCCACTGGGTGAACTGCTTGCAAGACATCGCCGTCGTGATAGGGTGGCGCATCAACGCTGCTTGAGCGTGTTGGGCAGCGATTTGGTAAGCAGCCTTGAGGGTTGGGGTTTTAGTGCGAACACTTTGCTGGTGCCAATAGTGGGCAGGCAACAGGGACTGCTTCACCCAATCACCAGTGGATAGGTCACAGTTTTGAGCGCTCAAGCGTTGCTCGACCCACTCCCACCAGAGGTCAACCACGGCTGCCAAGTCGTGCCGCTGACGCTCAAACTTGGAGGGACTGCCCGGTTTATCTGACAATTGATAGGTTTGTTTCAGAGTGTTCAGGATGGTCGCTTGCTGTTGGAATTCAGATTCAACCCTTTTGCTCGTCTGAGGAATACCCAGCCGAATCGCAAAAGGATGGAGCGTGGTCGTCAGGTGATGCAAGATGGAGCGATATTGGGCTTGAGCCTGCTCTAACCCGCTTTGCTGGACTTGCAGTTGCTGCTTTAAGGAGGCGTTTGCTGCTGGGTCACCCAATTCGCGAAGTCGCCGGTTGACTCGAAACAGACGATCAGACAACTCACTGCCGATCCCTTGCGACAGTTCCCGCAACGCATGAAACAGATCGGCGATACTCGGACATCCCAGTTCATCAAGCGCGAGTTTGACCAAGGCTTTGGCTCGGTCACTGACGCAGTAGTGGATGTTCAACCCTAGTTTGCTCAACGCCTGCTGGGTGTGATGCTGCCAAGTCTCATACCGATAGTCCTGGGACATCTCCTCCACCAGGATGAATCCACTGGGCAAGTCCACAGGACTAACACCACCTGGTCAAAGAACGTTTCATCGACGCTGACACACGCTTCAACCGGCGTTTGAGGATGCTCTAACTGAGACTGTGGCAGACGTTGATAGTCCAGAATTTGCGTCTCCATCTGAGTGCGAATCTGGCGCAAGGAGCTAACGGAGACCCCTACATGCTGTTCCAGTCCCAGCAGTCGGAAAAACTCAGCTAAGCTCTCACAGCCCACCCCTCGTTTGAAGCAGAAGATAAAGATTGTGGCAATCCCCAGCCGTTTTAACCACTGCGCTCCGACGGGACTCTCCCACACCTCTGACTCTGGATGCTGATGCCGATGCTTCATGGCTTGCTGATGTCGATGCACACTACTCTTGGAAATCCCGGTTGCCTGAGCAATGGCTCGAATCGTCAGGTGTCCTTTTGCGGAAAATGCTTGGAAGACTTTTTGACACCGTTCTCGTATATTGAGTCTCATCCGTTCCCTCATTTAACCCTTGAGGATAGGATACTTGCCCTCGCGCTGGGTCGCAGGGGTTTTCTATGCTGAGGCGAATTCCATCTGCTCAGGGCCTTCCTGTCCCGGCTTAAATCGGTAGCCGGCTGCTTCTGGTTCAGCTTATCTTGGCGCGTTTCCCAATCCCAAAACCCAGGCTGTGTCATTGCAATTGCTCTATCACTGCTCTATGACTATGATCTCACATCTATCTCACTTAAGACTGCTCTCATGAATTTTTCGAGGTGCCCTATTGCATCATAAATATGCCAGGAACGAGACTTGAACTCGTGACACGAGGATTTTCAGCCCATAAGCCTGATTGCTGAAAGCTTTAATGTGTTTAGCTTTCAATAATCCAGTTGCAAAACTTGACTAAAGTGTGACTAATTTAGACGCTGCATTGTAATTATCTGAACAGAGACAAAAACAGCCTAATGATGCTGAGTCGCTGCCCTCTCTTCTATTTTTTGCCTGATTTCTGAAGCCACTTCCTCCAGGGCGATCGCCGTCTCGACGCGTCCCATCAGAAAGTGATCAATCAGATTCTTGAGCAGATTTTTAATGCTTTTCATCAACTCGGTATTGAGATTAGTCTCGATCTGAGGTTGATTCATTTTTCCTTTTATAGCCCAAAATTCCAGAAACGCTTTGCCCGTTCTGAGCCAACATAACGTTAAAGACTGCCAGATGTATTTTCATATCGTCGCTTAACTCATCAATCTCTCTAGTCAGCAAGAGGATCGACTGCCTCATTTGTTCTTGACTCTTTCTCAAGTGTTCAAAATCCCGTTCGGCTGCATAGCGCTTCTTTTCTCCGTCGCCATACCATCGCACCATTCCCCAAACGGCAGATCCGGCACCTGCTAGAAAAGTGGCAAGTGAGATAAGAGTTTTTGTATCAAATTGGGGGTTCATGCTGCGATCACCTCCCCATAGAGTTCCATCTGCCTGATCTCCCACCCCTCGAATGCCGTGCCATTCACCACTGAAGGCAGCGAGGTGATCATATAAGCCGGATAAAAATCAGCCGCATTCAGATCGTAAAATTTGCTCACGGTGGCGTTAGCGCCTGAATTGCCGTAATAGTTTCCCGTGAAACCAGTGTTGGTATCTGTAAAGGTTGCCAGGTTTGCCCAATCAGGAGAGATAAGAATTCTTGAATCTTGCTGCGGTAAAAGTGATTGAACCGTGGATGTTATTTTCGCCTCTACATCCGATAGAGCAAGATTTACCCCTAGATTCTTTGCTCCTCGAATATTGAAAGTTTTAGGGGTGTAGATGCCTCCTGTAAAAGCAAACTGCATATAAATTGAACTCAACTTGACCTGAATGGGTGCCTTCGCTTCAGAGTTGTAGAAAAGGATGAAAAAACTAGCAGAATCAGCAGCCGGATCGACTCGATTTGTAAGGGTAGCGGTGGTACTCTTATCGGCCATCAAAATAGCCGCACTCACATTAGTCCATCCCAGTCGAGCGCAAAATATAGCGCGTCTGGGTCGGAGCGGGTTCGTGCTAGGTAAAAATGGATTTAGATAAGTGCCCGTGTTTAAGTTGGTGCCTAGATAGTTGAAAATCCCGTTCTGAGCAACCGTTGTAGTCGCTGGACGGGTGAGAATAACGCTTGATTGATACGACTCGATCGCTCTTGCACTCTCAGCAAACCATCCCACAGCCGCACTGACATAGGTGAGGGTGAGGCGCTGATCTTTGGTGTAGATCTGCAAATCGATCGCTGCCGAACTAATCAGTTTGCCATTGCGTCGCACGATCGCTTTTTTGAGCAGAGAGGTAGCACCTATATAGATGAGGCTGATCACCTGCCCTGCTGTGGGATTCGCTGGCAGAGTTAGATCGGTGTTGCCAGATGCCCCTGCTAAATCAAGGAAATAGCCATTATTTGCCACGAGATTAGTAGCGCTCGCGATCGATTGCCAGATTAGCCCCTGATTATTGGCGTTATTCGTCTGAATCAATCCCACTACATAGGGTTCGAGATTTGTGACAGCAGAGGCATCGATCGCCGTTGGCTGAGATGAGCCGGGTGCTTGAGTTAGTGGCATTAGCTCAACTCAGTTACAAAAACACTACCCCCGGCTGCATCCCAAATTCCACTAACAGCACCCACATATCCAAAGGGGAGTTCTTGATAATCCCCTGCCCCTAAGTTAAAGGAATAGTCTGTGAGGCTGGCAGTTTCCCCTAAATTGACGTACAGCGTACCGGATGCCGCGCTGTAGAAAATTAAACCCTTCCGGTTAGGGTTTGCGGCTGATAGGACTGTGTTTGTGATTGCAGCCGTTACGGGTGTAGACGTGGCGGCGGTGCTAACAACGGCTGCTGGATTTGATCGGGCTAGTGGCATGAGTTCCTCTAATAAATTTAGGATTTGCGCTTGCTGTGTGGAAAAATCAACCGGATGTTCTGACTCCGGTTCATCATTCGTTACAAAGATTTTGATTTTCCAGCCTAGCGAGTAGGTTCTATAGGCGCGATCGCCCGTGCGAACTGCAATACACTGATCAGTCAAGCCGAATGGCGGGCGCTTGAAATAAAGCACCTGTGGATTATTCGTGGTGACACGAATCGGCACTCCATACAATGCCAAACCGTCACCCTGGACGATATCGACTTTGACCTCTTGCAGAAACTCGAACTCAAACCGAAACCATTCCCCAGTCGTGGGAGGTGTCCAGTCCCATTGGGTCGAAATCGATATCTCAGAAAGCAGGTTCCACATTAAGAAGAAAGGTTATCGATTTTCGATTCGATGCGAGTGAGGTCAGTTTTCAGGGTATCGGGGTCTTTCCCGGTGTACTCCCACACCCACACCGTGAGATCAGGGAGCCATCGCACTGGAAGGAAGACAAGCCCGTAGCGATCGGACAAAGGTGAAAGCTCAAAAATCGTTTCTTGATTCAACGGAACCACACGACTTTCTAACTCTGCCCGATCAACCACTTGCCGCATATATGCCGCTCGTCTCCAAAGGTTGGGAGTTGACGAGGTTGTTTTTACTTTGATCACCCGATTGGTGAGTGTTGCCATCAAAGCACCTGGTAGCGCTGTGCTAGGGCGATAGAAGTTCACCGCGCCTACAAGTTTCCAAGAATCTGCAAGCATCTACGGAAGAATCAGGGTAGTTTGTCGGCTCCGATCCACTTCACGGTCGGGAGTCCAAATCAGATTCGCCTCAAAGTCCTCAAGATGTGCCAGTGAAGAAAACTGAGGAGGCAAAATTAGACCGACCGTATCGATAACGGTTTCGGTTTCCTCGTACTCGATTTCAATCTCTCCGGTGGCGATCATTGCCGCTACTTCTTGAGGTAAAAAGCCTTCAATCACTGGCAATTCATCCATTAGATAAACACCCGTCGCTTAGGAATGTTCACCTTGACGATGCGACGGCCCCGCGTGGTTTTGCCCACAAGAGACGCGATCGCGTTACCGATGTTGGTCGTTGAGCAAAACACCCGCACAGTGTTTTGAGCGACCCCTTGAGCTTGATTACCTAGTGGATTATTGAGCAAAGTTTGCTCCAATCCGAGAGACAGCCGGGGTAAATAGCGGCCAGCCAATCCATAAAGCATCGCCTGATCATTCGCTTCGCTCACTAGAAAGACTCCTAGATCGCCCTTGATCGATTCGTAAATCGCGCTAGGGGAGCGAAATGCAATGTTTGTCCCCGTCTTACCCGCATATCGAGCGTAGTAATTGCTTCTATCGTTCCGTGCCATAATTTAGCCCTCTTTTTTGGTTGTTTATAGGGAATTAAGGCAGGTAGACAACGGGTAGAAACTTGATTTCGCCCCCGCTGCCCGCAACGGTAGCGTTTAAGGTTGCAGAAACAGAAATGCGTCCGTTATCTACATCAAGGTTGATGCTTACACGGTTTTCACGAGTCGTTTCGGGCATTGCCTTCTCTGCTGCTTCCATTGCGCGGAGAACTTCGATTAACTGCCCTTCAAGAGTCGTTGCCGTAGGGGTGATTGGTGCTGCCATTTGATTTATAAGGGTTGAGAGTTGCCCTTTTTGTGTGCCCCAAACAACGCTCAAACTCGTTAGTCGAGGCTTAAAATTCTTGTCGTACCTTAAGCCTCGACTAAGAAACCACTGCTAGCTTTTATCTTCCGCAACTGAGAGCGGATCAAAGTACCACCGCCGTCCGATTTTAGTTGCCCACACCTTACCGACTTGGGCCCAAGAATAAGCAGTCGTTTCGTGTATATAGAATTGCTTTGCAAACTGCTGTGTTGTTATCAATCGAGCAAACTGCTCATCGCTAATAACTCTTTTTGGTTTGAATAGATATTTCTCTAAAAATACTTGATCCATTGTGGTTTTAGATCGGTCTGACCAGTGGGAAAGAATTTGACTATCCGAGGTGCAACACGAATTGTTTTAAGTGCGGTTCCTTTACGCTTGCCGTCGCTGTAAATTGAGTCGGTTAACCATAAAGGAGATATTGAATTTTGCAGTTTTTTGATTGCCTGTTCAACATCGTCATCACTGGCATTAATAATCAATTTTGAGTTGTCTCTAAGGGTAAGTATCCCCATCCTTTGCCCCTTAGTATAGGTAGGGAAATCACTTGATTTTGTTGCCTCTTTAGACTTGCCATAGTGAGGTATAGAAACAACATACTTGGGAGATCCAAATTTGTTGTTATCCTTTACTTCGGCATACTGCACAATGGCTTGAGGTATATCAGCACCTAATCGTATCTGCCACCAATCAGGGACAGCAGCGTAGCAACTGTCCTTATCACACTGAATCGATTCTAGTGCAAAGATGCGTTCATAAAGCAGTTCGTAGACATCTGCTTCACTATCTGGAACTTCAATTGTTTCCTCTTCAAAATCTATCTCGTCTTGCGTTGTGCCGTCCTCGTTAGATTTAGTACAAGCCTTAAACACTCTCACTGTTATCTCTTTCTTTTTAGCGTTGTCATCAGCTTTGTCATGGAGACTTTGTATGCAAGGGTCTTTGCACTTATCAGGCGTTGTTGTCGTTGTCGTTTCATCAGGCGATGGTAGAGGTAATCCAGTAGTAGGATCTATTATTGGCTCCACTGGTACTCTAGGCTTTGTCGTTGTAGTTGTCGTTGGCGGTGTATTCGGTGCTGTGGTTGTGGTTGTAGTTGTGGTTGTAGGAGGTGTTTGCGTTCGTGTTTCTGGCAAAGGAGAATTGCTAGTCCGTGGCACTGGAGAACCGTTAATCGTCACGTAAGGTTCGTCAGGATTTATGGATTCTGTTATTCGCTGTGGAGGTGAAGAGTTGGGACGTGGGACAGGCTTCCCATTAATTGTGACTTGTGTCTGCGGTTCATTTGAGGGTTGGGGAAAGCGTTCGTCAAGCTTTCTTTTGATGCGTCTGATCTTTTCTAGGAGTCGTTCACTAGGGGGTGCCGTTGGGTCTGGTGATGGAAAGTCAGTAGGGCCTTCATCGGGGTCTGGTGATGGGAAATCAAGGGGGTAGGGATAAGGGTAGGGCTTAGGTGCCTGTATAGGTTCAGGTTGAGGTGTGGGGCTTTCCGTAGGAATGGGTAAAGGGTCGTTCCAAGGGTCAGGCGCAAACCGTCGCTGTTGATCTAGTGCCTCTTCTCTCTCTTGTTCATGCGGTGGGGCTGATTGGCGATCGGCTTCATCTTGCCTAGCTCGATCGTTATTGCGCTCTCGCTGTGGCTTGAAATCGTCCTCGGTGAAGATGGGAGGGTAGCCGCTAACATCCGGTGATTGGCTACCAGGGGGAAGATTTACGGGTAACTGATAAGAGGGAGGAATGTAGTTTGGATCGGGTTCGATCGTTCCAGCCTCGGCAATGTACTCTACTCTTTCTACGCCAAATGGACCTTGAAAACTGCTGAAAGTCAGCCGCTCAAACGAAATACGCACGGCGTTCCTATTTCCAGGAATACGAGGATTTCCCCAGTGGTATTCATCCCAAGGCACACTCCCAAGTGTTGAATAGGCACCGCCAAAAGCGTTTCCATGAACAATACCAATATTAGCGACTGAGTAGAATTTAAAGCCCCGCCATTGGTAGGTGTAGCGAGTTGGGGTGTCTTTGGGTCTGCCGTCGTCGTTTTTAGGGTCTGTTTTGGGGTGTTTTTTGAAGGGGTCAGCGAGTCGATCGAATAGATCATCAAACGCGTTCCGAGGATTTTTTAAGGCGTTGCCTACATTGTTTTTTAGGGCATTGCCTAAATCGTTAAGCGACTCTCCAAACTTTCTCGCTAAATCACGCCGAATTTGGTCGTTTCTTTCACTCTGCTCTGGTGTTGACGGAGTGAAATTGTATCCGCTCTCTGACGCGGCGGATTGAAGGGCCTGTTCAATTGCCATGCCAGCCAGTGCCGTACCCGCGCCTCCTCCAGTTCCGAGTACGTTTGGTCTAGTAGATCGGCTAGGTGGAAGGGGCGATCGGGCGATCGGAAGTCGTGGGGCCCGTTGAGCCGATGGAAACTGTGGACTTTGAGCAGTTGGCAGAGGTGAAGGACTAGCAGAGCTTAACGGATTGGATAGCCGTCTGGCTTCATTCAGGGGTGACAGAGATTTGCTAGAACTGCTTCTCTGCCCTGTTGGTTGATATTGCCTATTGCCTGTTTGAGCCTGGTTATTCGACTCTTGAAATCGCTGGTTAGCCCTTTGGATCTGTTGGTTTCCTGGTTGAAACCCTCTATTCGCTTGCTGCGATTTTTGAGCCTGCTGGACTCGCTGCGATCGTTCAGCCCGTTTATTCGCAGGCTGAACTTGCACGTTGACGGGTGAAAACCCTCTAGAAGGTGAGCTAGTCCCCGTACTTCTCGCATTAGAAGATGGTAATGCCATTGTGATCAGGTGGTGTAGGCGTTTCCGGTGAGGTTGGCAGATCCCGGCACCTCTTTTGCAGCCATCCAAGGCTTGATTCCGCTCGTGAGCAGAGCAGAATCGACTTCGATGATCGCTCGTGCAACAAACAGGATTCGTCCCTCTGGATTGGGCTTCCAATCCCAGGAAGCGATCGGCATGGTAAAGTTTGCCTCTTCTAGCCAGTTGATCCGCGGATTCACATCCCGGTAATACATCATCAGCCTCATAAGCTCTTGCTCAGTGGTGGCGATCGCGCTGGGTTTAGTGGGAAGTGCTGACATAGATTTGGTTCATTACTGACTGTCCATCTATAAACATTCCCCTCGGAAAGCTAAAAGCCCCTCTCAGACCATTCTGAAAGGGGCTTTAGGTGAGAATAAGGCGATCTACTCTACAAGAGCGCTTTCTGGTTGCCAATCTTCATCACTGTCGTTAGTGGGTGGCTCACCCTCGACTACCAGGTAGCTCCATGAATACTTTTCGCGCTGGATGCCGATAATGTAGCCAACGGTGCGATCGACCGTGACTTTCTGCCCCAAGTGATATCGAGCAGGCATGAAAGGGATGACTGAGTTATCAATTTTGATTTCTTCGATCATGGTTGAGTCTCCTTGAGAACGGTGAAGCCCCTACCAGAGAAATCTGATAGGGGCTTTTTTAAGGTTCCCAAGTTGTGAGGGTTAGCGCTTGAAAACTGAGGTGATGATCACGGTGATGGTTGCTGAGGCGATGAGGGTAAAGGCGAGCTGCACGACCCACTGGGTAGCCTGCTGATAGTTGTTGAATCTATCGTTGAAGCGATCGGCTTTCTCATTCGACTTCTCTACGTCATCCGTCAGTTTGTCGAGACGGTCTAAGACCTGCTGAAACTTGCTTTCATCGTCTGGGTTTGTGGTCATAATGGGCTAGAAACTACAATTTCTTTAATGATAAGCCCCTCTCAGAATGGTCTGAAAGGGGCTTTCTGTGCGTTCCTAAGCTGTGAGAAAAGGACGATCGCTGACTACTCAGGCAGAAGTCGCAATCTGCCACGCTCGATTAGGTGATTGAGACGTGAGATTAAGGGTAGTGGTGAACTGAAACCAGACTGATCAATCAGCTCCTCAAAGCTTACGGTTGATCGACCTTTGAGAGCATCTAAAACCGCTTGCTGTGCTTTAGTAACTGGAACATCAGAAGCTAGAATTTCAATCTGAACTGTCACTAGTCATCCCTCCTAACGATCTTGATATCAGTGTATCGAGTCGAGTCATAATAAGCCTTAGTTTCCTCTGAAGTGGGAAAACCAACCCCATCAGCATCTCGCTTAGATGCCTTTCCGCTAGAGCGATCGTGATCCTCCTGGTTCGAGTCTTCATCAAATTCGCCATAGTCTGAGATGTTAGAGCGCGGGTCTACGCCTTCTTTGCAGTTTTTGGCGATGTAATCTCGCGCCTCTTCTCCTGTATCATCCATGCCAAAAAGGAAGTTGAAGATGTTCACTTCTTCTTATCCCCCTTGTCTGGATGATCGAGTTCGATCATCCAGCCGCCGTTACCAGGTTGGCTGTAGTCAGAGAAAAAAAGTCTACTGAGCCATCCAAACATTAGTTTCGAGCCTCCATAGAGACAGCCCGATCGCCGTCGTAATTGACGACGATGAATTGACCGTTAGAGCGCTCGAACCATTCTGAGTTGCCTTGGGTATAGGCAGGGGCACCAAAGCGCCGCCGCATGGCATGGAAGGATTGAGGGAATCGTAGATGGTTCATGGCGTTCACTTCTGAATCTGTGATTGCGCCAAAGGAACTGTATTGGGTGGCTCCAGACTGTAGTGCCTGGTTCATGGGGACATCTGGGAACTGGGTTGTAGGAGGACGATCGCCGCCCAATCCATTCACCGCATTCTTAAAAAGGTCTCCAAAATCGTCGTAGGTCATGGCGATCGCCGCTGGTGACAGCACCACGATCGATGCAGCGACGATCGCACTGAGCGATCGTCTGTGTAACGGAAGATTCATAATACAAAGGCTCCATGTTGGTTTGAGATCTCGCATGGGGCAACGCCGAGGGTGAAGTACCAGTTCACCCTTGGCCCTACCTGGAGGGGTGGGTTATTCTCCCAGCGCCGGGGGGCTGCGGGGAGAGTCGATCAGGTTAATCATTGGCAGTTTTCCAGGTTTGAGTTTTTAGCGCTGAAGTGATCTAGTTGAGATTGATAACTCTTCGATCAGCTTGTCGGCTTGCTCGACGGCTATCTCTGCAAAGTCTTCAAGTGAGGGGGCTTGATGCTCCCACACATCGTCAATCTTGCAGAATTCCCAGTGGGTGGAAGCGAGCAGCCCTTGCAGTGCGATCGCTGCGAAGTATTCCCGTTTGCTGAGTCCGTGATGGGTGGTAGAGCCGATCGGCTTCTCATCAAAGAAGTCAGTGCTGTGAAGGGGAAATGCGTTATCGGTCGGTCTTGTGGTCATAATTAAGTCCTCTACAGTTGGGTTAATTGGCTGTGGAGCGTCCAGGGAGAGTTACCGCTCTGCCCTGGTTTAAGTTTTCTGGTCTACCTCCTAACTGATCGTTACTAGCGCTGAAGTGTGAATGAGTCACGCCTCAGCGTTTTCATATGAACTTGACTCTTCTAGGAAAGCCTCCATATCCCAATTGGCGGAACGAAGTTCTCTGAGCAAAGCCCTGATTTGAGGGACTGTCAGAGACATAGGTTTGACGCGACGTTCCCACCTGCTAATTGACACGACAGAAGTGCCTAGTCGTCTAGCAAGTTCCTCTTGAGATATATTTCCTAGCCTTTCACGAAGCGCTTTCAAGGGTGATTTGCCCTCTTCTGATTGCAACTTTTCTTCTATCATCATATCATCAGGACTAGTCCCAAAGACAAGTCTTGAAGACAAGTTTTTGGGTGTAATAAAGCTACACGGGGTTGTGATTGTCAGTCCTGTCCCCGTGTGGCTAAAACCTATGATCCAACGAAACACGGGATTTCCCTACCCCTACGGTTTCTGACGACCTTCTCCACTCTCAAGAGGTGCCTATGACTGAAGACGAAACTCACGACGAGATCATCGCTCTATTTGATGAGCTACCCATTTATCGAAAAGAAACCTTGTTAAAGGAACTCAGACAAACCTTTGATCTGGACTTCGACGAGGACAACGACGCGGGTATCGAAGTCGAAATCATTGACGACGAATACGCTGCATAAAAAAGCGATCGCTCTTCCCGGCTGGGGAATGCGATCGCCTTCAAACTTTCATTTCTTATTACCTAAAGGATATCGCATGACACCCCTAATTCAGATCATCACATCCCTCACCGACGAAGAAAAAATCCAACTGATCAGCGCCCTCTGTCACAAAATTCTCTATCCCAATGTCAATCGAGGGCTGAGATATTACGGGCTGGACAGCATTTTAGAAGTCGAACCAGAGTATGAAGCCCTCGATGTCAGTGCGGCTAAAAGCCTGATCCGCTCGATCGTCAACCATATCTAAAAAGCAAGCGGAACGTAACCAGCGTTCCGCCTTTTTCAATGGTTTTAGCTAAAACCATCGTCGTTTAGGAACTTGAAATGAAAACTGTAACTTCAAATTCAACTCGATTCTCCTTCATCCCAGAGCCAGATGACAAGTTTCTTAAACTTTTCTCCCATCGGCATGATTACATTTGGGCAAATTCACAAGCCATCTGGCAGACAGAAAGCCGTCACCCTCTCAGCGATCGTCTGATCAATCAGCAGTCTTATCTCTATGGCGTGCGGTTTGGGGCTGAAACCAACTACATGATGATCGACCTTGACACGGGCGGGCTTTACCATCCAGCGCGTGACCCGTTTGCCCGCGATCGCATCTTAGAGGCGCTCGAACCACTCGGTTTAGTGGCTCACATTGCCATCACGTCCAGCTATAGCGGCGGCATTCATCTCTACTTCCCCTTTGAGCAGCCCCAAAAAACTTGGCGCGTCGCTCTAGCGGTGAAAGTGGCGTTAGAAAATGCCGGGTTCACGATCGCTCAAGGGCACCTGGAAGTCTTTCCCAACTCCAAACCCTATGACGCTGATGCACCGACTCTCTACCAGGCTCATCGCTTGCCCTTGCAGATTGGCTCTTATTTACTCAATCGCGACGGTGAAACCTGCTACCCCTCTAAAACTGAGTTTGTGTCTCAGTGGAAGTTTTGCCAGAAACGCAGCGACGTGACGACAGCAGCGCTCGACAAGGTGATCGCCCTGGCGCGCATTGACCAACCGCGATTGACCGGGAAAGCCTCTAAATTCCTCAATGACCTCAATGCAGATATCGAAACGGGTTGGACGGGTCACGGTCAAACCAACTTTTTGCTAGGACGCATTGCCATGCGGTCCTACATCTTTGAGCAGATGGACGGCGCAGAGTTGATCGCTCACATCGTCACCACTGCCAAACTGTTGCCCGGTTATCGAGATTGGTGCCGTCACCAACATGAGATCGCCGATCGGGCTGCACATTGGGCCCGGTCCATCACCAGCAGCACTCGTTACTTCCCTTACGGCTCTACACCCACTAACACAAACCCCATACCTGAAATGAACTGGAGTCAGCAACAATCCGACCAAGCACGAGAACGTATTCAAGCCGCGATCGCCTCGATGCTCAATGCCAGCACCTTGCCTGCTCAAATTACCGCTCGATTTACAGCCCTTAAAGCGGCTGGAATCGGTAGCAGCACTCTCTATCGACACCGCGATTTGTGGCATCCCGATTTTCTACGTTTAGAAATAATCAGTGAAACGAGAAGCGGCGGGCTGTTTGAGGAGTGTGAGAGCGAGTTTCTAGAAAAGTTGGAAGATGTCGAAAAGGGCGATCAGTCAGAAAAATGCCCTACAAGCTTATTAGGGGGCACCCCTGGGAATACCCCACACAGTCAGCGTTTCAGCGATTCTTACACCCCTAAAATCGTGGAAACAGAGGGAATAGACGCTACAGCAAGGCTTTCAGACGATTTAGGGTGCAATGGGAGGCAAAACGATGATTGATCACAGTGATGATTTGAGTCGGTTGAGCGCTCTTGTGTCCCTCCTCACAGAGTCAGCCCCTAACGGTCGATGGAAAGATGAGCCACTGTTCATCAAGTGGCGTAAATCGCGCTACTCCCTATCTCTAGGGGAATTCGTGAACCTGACTATCTTTCTAGAACGTGAATGGCGGCAGATCGTAGAGGCTAGAAAATATGTGCAACTGGATCTGTTAGGAGGTGCAAATGAGCAGAACCTCTGATTGGGTGCCTACCAGTGCCGTGTGTGAGCAGTTGGGTTTCAGCGTCAAACATATCTGGAGACTGCGAGACGAGGGACTCTTCAAAGAGAAGATCCATTGGCGAAATATCTCTAGCCCCCAAGCTGCTAGACCGACCTACCGCTGGCACCTTAAACGCTGTGAGGAGGCTCTAGAGATTCCGCCTGAGATGAGATAGGAGGCAAGGGGCGATCTAGTCTCAGCATCAACGCCTCATATGCTCTCTGATGAACCTCCTCACTAATCCAAGCGTGATAAATCTCGCTGTGGACTCTCACGCTATGTCCCATCTGTTGAGCCGCTAGGCTGATGTCTAAGCCAAACTCCATCGACCTGACTGCCCAAGCGTGACGCAAATTGTAGGCAGGGAAAGGCACCTCATAGCGGATGAACTGGTGACTGACTCGACTTCCTAGATCAGAGTTATTCCGACCGCTCACTTTTGGCAAGTTGACCGCTCTCAAATTCCATTGCTCTAACCATTCAGGGTAGAACGGGTAAACTCGTCTCTGCCCTGTTTTGGTCGGTTCTTCCACTTGCAGCACCGGAAATTTATCCAGATTGCAGTGAAACACCTCGTGCGGTCTAATCCCATAAGTGGCAATCAGCCCGTAAACATATTGCCATTGAGGATTAGGGATTTTCTCCCTCCATGCGGCGATCGTCGCATCGACTGGTAAGTCACGCGGTGTCACCTTACTCGGTGAGTAGTTCCCTCTCAATGGCTTAAAATTGGCATCTAGCCCCGCAAACGTTGCTATCTGTGTCAAGACATCAACGTAGCGCTGACGGCTTCTAGAATCTGGTTTCGTAGCGGTGACAGCACTCGCAAGCAATTGCAGTGTGAGAGGTTCATCGGATGGCAACTGAGAAAAAACCTGACAATAATCTGTCTTCCATGTGGTTTCGCTTTTGGGCGATCGGTGCCGTCGAGTGAAATAATCAGCCTCAAATCTGCTCACCCAATCACCCACACTCAACGGCACGATCGCAGATAATTTTAAGTACGGTTTCCATGAAAACTCTCGACAATCGAGCAGCGCACCGACTTTTCTCGCTTCTTGCTCTGCCAACTTCAAACCAGCCGGGTTCGCGTGGTAGCCAAGCGTTAAACGCTGTTGAGATGGTTTCTCTCTGCCTGAGTCTGGTTTGGGCGGAAAGGTTGACCTCAAATAAAGCCGATTCCCCATCGCCTCAATGCTGACACCCACATTAGAAGCTTTCAGCCGTCCGTTAGCCTGTGCCAATCTTCCATTCATCATTTGACTAAAACTTACCTAAAAAACAGGGGATGATTAGGGACTATTAGGGATGATTAGGGATGATTGCAAAAAAGCGAAAATCCCGTAACCCCTTTGAAATGTGAGTTACGGGATATTTTATTCCATCTAAAAGATGCCAGGAACGAGACTTGAACTCGTGACACGAGGATTTTCAGTCCTCGATTCAATGCCTATGCAGTAAGGGTTTCAGCCTTCGATTCTAACCTTTCCCCCAATTTTCCCCCAATCCTTACTTTTTTGGGTATTGTTAGGAAAATTTGACAACTTTTGGGGATGTCAATATTTTTCACTTTTGAGAGCTAATCTTCTAATCTCTGAATCTTGGTTAGTGCGATCGCAGCTTTGAGATGAATGTGCGATCGCATAGAATAAATGGCTTACACTGATCAATCTTCGGTCTGTAAGTCCGGCACTTGAGAAAAATCCTTCAGATTTCGGGTCACAAGAATTGCATTTGTAGACCGTGCGATTGCAGCGATTCTCAAATCCTGAGTTCCAATGCGTACCTGCCCTCTCAATTCAGCAAATTGACGACTTGCCGAATTCGTCCAATCCAAAATCGTGAAGCCGTTGAGGTACTGCACCGTTTGTCGCAACCCCACGTAAGCCCAGATTAGTCGTTCAGACTGTGCAGGAGCCGAAGCTCGTCGAATCGCACTCAACCATCCCTGCACTCGTTCCTCAACCGTGATCGCAGTTAACGCCACAAGCTCATAGCCAACCGAGTCAAGATGTTTGATGCAGGCGAGATCACCATTTTCTAACAACGTGACGTGCTCTGTGTCCAAAATGTATCGCATCGGATCAAGCCTAACTCTCGACTAAATCTTGCGCCAAATCATCGTTCTGCCGAATCGCCTCAATTGACTGATTCACTTCATTTCGCAACGGATTTAGCCTTAACTCAGATCTTGCACCATTCCTAATAAGCTGAGGATAGGGGCTTGATGCTAATTTCAAACCCTTGCTCATTAATGAGGTCACGGTGCTTGTGAATCTGACGAAGCAGCTTGACCCAGGCGACGTGCGGCAGCAGTGTTGCAACGGCTTTGACACAGACTTCGCCCCAATCGAGGCGCACCCAAGTGGGAAAGGTTTGAGATACCCAATGTGCCAGGAGGTCAGCGATGAGAGACAGCATTAACCAGCGATAGATTCCTAGCCGAGTCTTCTGACCAAAGCAATCCAAGCCAAAGCGATGTTTGATGGTTTTGAAGAAGCCTTCAATTGCCCACCGTTGTCGTCCTAATCTCACGAGATAGACCCCGGAATCCGGGTGAGTCGACACCCCGAAGCGCA
>NZ_MPPI01000023.1 GCF_001895925.1 Phormidesmis priestleyi ULC007
TAGGCATCAAGAACAAGCGACTGCGAGCAGGCTGGGATGAGAATTACTTACTCAAGATTCTGACCGAATAAGATGCGTTTGCCCTGGAGTTTTCGGCTCCTAGTGGCACTGCGGCTGCGTTTGAAACTGCGATGAATACTTCTACTAGCCCATTGCGGACTGCACTGCAAAACCTCGCTAACTTTGCCGGAGATCCAGATGGGGTGTTTCCACTTAAGCCGACTAAGGCCGCAGTCGTTCATCCTTACCCAGCCTTGAGCATGTGGGGAAATTATTCTAAGCTGCGACAAGTGTTAGCCAAACTCACATCAGGCACGGCTTACGCAGACCTCAGCATTGCTGATAAAACCTATCTGCAAACGGCTTCCTGCACGATCGGGGTCTTGGCATACAACATCGACCAAATTCAAAAGTTTGACCCGACCAACGTAAATAATGATTATGACTACTTTGGCAACAACACATTCGTTCTAACGCAGTTAGCCGAGGAGCTTCAGGGGCTGATGAATGGTGACGAGAGTGATGGAGAAGTTTTGCCGAAGGGTCAAATGGCCAGTAGAGACTACGACCCTAACAGTCCTCGAACGGGACTCACCGGACTACCCAAGGACATAGATTATAGAGACGTTCCTCCAGAGGCTTGGATTGGTGCCCTAAAGCAACGAATTTTGTTGAAAGACCCAGCCTTCACCGCATTACCTACTACTCAAGAAGCGTTAGCCAAGGTGATGACTGATCCAAGGGTGAGAATGGCAGAGCTAATCATGCTCAAGTATCAGATTCGCCGCGATCGAGCGTTTGGCTTCCGTTCTTCTCCTGCCTTTGGCTCCTATGTGGGTCAAGCAAATAGCAAGAAGTACGTATTGCCATCTGCTTGTAACCCAGACGATTTTAAGTTTGCCAGTTTAACTCAACCTAATGCTGCGGGCCAAACGGTAGGAGACGAAGGTAGATATCGATTAGCCCTCTCTCGCCTATGTGGTGCTCTAGATACCACTAACTACAACCCTGATGATCCCACTAAGAGAGCATGGGTGCTTCCTAAGTTTCCTGCCCTCTACTACATCTTTCCAGAAACAGATCACAAGTTAGCGGGTGCATTAGAGCCAGGAACTCCGATCTACGATCACAGGCAACCCGGATCTGTTTTAAAGGCCGAAGTTTTAGCTGCTGCGACACCTGCGGATATTCTGGCAAAAAGCGACAGTAGAGCCACAACTGATGAAGAACCCTATGTCAAAGATGCCTATGTCAAAGATGCGAGTGTTAATGGGGATGTGACGTTTAAGGTAGTTGGCACTTCAACGCTCCTTAGAACTCCCGATTACACGCTAAATGTCTCGCCGCCTACGCCTACTGCCGCGGCTGCTAGTGCGACACCTGTACTCAGCAGCTACCCATACACAGACACGACTCCATTCCCAGTAGCTGACTATGCGCTGGGGTCAGCGATCGCCCTCACTCCTCAGCCATTAGCTAGTTGGAACCTGCCTCACACAGCGCCACTGAATAAATCTGAACCACCTGTAAGCGGTGGGCCTAATGTTTCGCCAAACATTATCTTGTCAACCAATGGCGATAAGGTTGCGGTTCCATTCCTCGATCGGGCCTTCTTTGACGGTCGCCAAGTCATGCTGATGCGATCACTTGACATCGATTTAGGAATGCTCCGCAACAGTGGCATTGGCTCAGATGTTTGGTTGCCCGAAAGCGGCATCATCTATGCTTTCCGCGAAGATGCAATTCGTGAAGACGCGATCGTCCGTCCGGTTGGCACAGACACAGACTTGAGAAACCCAGCCAAGCCCACAGATCCCGATTTCACCAGTGGCATTTCTACCAAGGCAGTAGACTTTAGACCTGACCCTGAACGGCGAGTGCATGGCTTCCGCCTACGCAACGGCTCCGAGGTCAAGCGCAAAGACTCGCTCTTAGAATCCGCTAAAAACATTCGTGGGTTGTCCTTCTTCACCGATCAACCTGTCTATATCCAAGGAGACTTTAATCTTCATCAAACAACTGGCTCAGAAGATGCAAAAGGCGATCGGTTAGAAGAGTTTGTTGAACAGTTGCCCGATAACGCTCCCTATGACGAGGGCAAATTTTACGGACGCAAAACAACTAACTACGCTAACTTCTCGGCTTCAGCCAAAGACCGTTGGCGACCTTCTGAAATTTTGGCAGACAGCATTGGTATCCTCTCGAATGACTTCTGCGATGGCAGCATTGCTGACACCTTCGTCGGGCCCGACTTGAGCAAGAAAACTGCAAGTCCGATCGCTGACTTCAGCCTTCTTCCTGATAATGCTCAACGACAAAATTATTTCCGCGATCAGTATGGCGACGCTGCTAAGTCTGGGCTATTCGGTCCTGGCTGCACGGGCAAAGGTTACACTTCATTCCACAACCGCAACATTTCTCAGAAAGAGTTACCTGTTCCAACGGTACTGGGTAAAAGTGTGAGTTGGGATTGGGTACGCGAAAACTCCTCTAATGCAACCTTGCCTCAGCGAAATTTCACTGCCGCCGCTAACTACTGGGCTGACTTCACCTCACCCATCAAAATCTCTCGCGCAGGTCAACCTTTAATCGAGGCTCCTCAATCCACCATTGGAGCGGGCAAAAAGCCTGCCTTACCTCGTCCTGTCCTTTATGGAACTAGGTTTGGTGTTAATAGTTACTATCCGCTCAGTGACAATGGCGAAAAGTTGATGTCAGCCAAGCAAACTAGAGTTAACGCTACTGTGGTGAGTGGCATTGTTCCATCTCGCAAAGATCAATCTTATGGCGGGTTACACAACTTTCCGCGTTTCCTTGAGACATGGAACAACAGTGTCCCGTTGAACTTCAGTGGCTCTTTCTTACAGCTTAGTTTTAGCAACTATGGAACCGCCCCCTATGACCTTGAAGGTTGGGAGATTACTGATACTGATCTCAGTAAGGAGAACATCAAGTACTACATCGCCCCCGCTCGGATTTGGGGTTATGACGTGGGTCTGCAATTAAGTCCGGCAGGCCCTGCTGCCACTCGTTTCGTTACCTCTAGCAAGAGCCGCAACGAGTTCTATAACGAACCTGCTGTCAACGACCCTTACATCAACATGCTTTGCAACGCTGCTAAAACCGTCGCAGATCCAAATTTTGGTCCTCCTAAACCTGCTGAAGTCAACTGTCCCAAACAATCAGGAGCATGACATGTCAGTAACACCTACAAAAAAATGGCTTGCTCCCGGTTTTGCCCTCAGCTTCAGCTTGAGTCTGACCCAAAAAATAGCAGCCTCTAGGCAACGATCGGATCAGGGTCTAACCCTGATCGAAGGGTTGGTGGCGATCGTGGTAGTCTCTATCACGCTCGTCAGCATCACCCCTCCGATCTTTTGGGCAACAGGCACCCGTGTTCAAAATCGCCGAGCCGAACAAGCCTTACAACTCGCTCAAGGTGAAATCGATCGCGTCCGCACGCTTGTCGATCAGGGACAAGCCACTATCAAGCTATTACCTCCTGTCGGTGCAGACAACATTCGCGTTGCCAATAGTGTTCCTGCCCCCACCAGTGCCAAAAGTGGTCTTGTAACTGTGAATCCGAGCTGTAAAACAAATCCAGATAATGGCGAGTCACCCGCACTGGGTGAATACATCCAGATCAACACCGATCCCAATCCTGAGAATCCTAATGACTGCAAACCTAACTTTCTGATGCAAACCTTCCGCAGCACTGGGCTTGATGGTGATGGAAACCCAGTGACAGGCAGCGCTATTCCTGAAGGATTTGTGATGGGGGTTAGAGTCTACTCGATCGTGGCTGAACCTAACTTAATCGGCAGCAAAGCTGAGACAACGCAAGCTAGCTTAAAGGGCACTAATGGGCTTGGAAACCAACTAACTCGCCCTCTGGCGGTGCAATACTCCACGATCGTTCGCAGCAACGCCAGCAAAAACTTAGATCTTTACAGGAAGCTTTGCCCAACTGCTGGTGCAGGACAGTGCTAGAGGTTCTTACATCACTTGTTTACACATAATCAGAAGGCTTGAATCAGGTTGAAAAACAATGGCTAGAAAATGGTTTAAACAAGGAAGTCAGCGCCTCCGTCTATCTTCTAAGAGGCGTAAATCAGCAGGGTTTACACTGATAGAACTTTTAGTCGCAATGTTTATTGGCGGCGTTATTACCAGCATTTTGCTCTTTTTGGTGGTGCAGCTATTGCAGACTAGCCAGCGAGAATCTGCCCGCAGTGACACCCAGCGCGAAATGCAGATGGCACTCGACTATATTGGGCGCGATCTGCGTGAAGCTGTCTATGTCTACGATGGCAACTGTCTAACTAATAGCGCTTATAGCTATCCATCGGGTAGCACGTGTTCAGGCTTACTTAAATATCTGCCTACTGCCGGGGCTGACAATCTTCCAGTCCTGGCATTTTGGCGTGTTGATCCTCTACCTCCAGACATTGACAAGCTTTGTCAAAAGAACGCCACAGCATTCTCCGAGCAAGACAAGGCAAAGCAGGATGCGGCGCTCATTCCGATTAGTGGGATTCCCTGTGTTTCTCGTCGAATGTATACGCTAGTTGTTTATTCCTTAGACTCGAAGGAAAATGACAAACCCTGGAGCGGTAGAGCCAGAATTAAGCGCTATCAACTTCCTCAATATATCTATAGCGCAGACACCAAGGACAAAGTGACATCTGGCTGGAGTTTTCCAGCAGGCGGTGATGTCTCTTTCATGAGTTGGCCCCTTGATGCCAAAGGCAAAGAAGCTCCAACCAGAGGAACCCCAATTTCTAACAGCAGCAATACTCAGGTACTCGTCGATTTTGTGGATCAAAAAGGCTTATCTGTCGATCAACAAGGCTTACCCAACGGAACTCTTACTACCAATGCTGTTTGTCCATCGGTTCCAGTCACAAACCCAGTCACGCCTGGATACGTACTCACGCCAAGCTCGACTGACAATAGAGGCTTTTATGTCTGTGTCAAAGGTGCAGAAAGCAACGGCAACTTAAACCAGGAGGTTTCTATTTTCCTGCAAGGCAACGCGGCTGGAAGACCGGGACTTCCGCTCACTACGAGTAATGTTCCTATTTCAATGCAAACCCGTGTGATGACACGCGGCTCTTTAGACAAGAGAATTTAGTCATCTGCTGCTTTCGTGCCTCAACTGAGAGAAGGAACATGAAAAAGAGGAACCGTTCAAAACGATCGATCGCAGGCTTCACCTTAATCGAAGCGCTAGTTGTCATTATCATGGCTGGCATTTTGTTTGCGATCGCTGCCCCAAGTTGGGTGGGCTTTCTAAACCGCCAACGCCTCTCAACCGCACGAGGGCAAGTGTTTGAAATATTGCGATCGGCTCAAGCTGATGCAAAACGAACCAAAGTCAGTCGAGCGATCGTCTTTGACAACACAACCACCACAAATCAGCAGCCGAGAGTAATCGTCGTTCCTGTGCTTGACAACACTTCAACCCCAAGTGGTGTCATTACTGGTGTCAACACTTCAGATGGAAGATGGCAAGTTTTGGGGAATGGTGACATCAAGGCAGGAGCCATTAAGATCGCTGGAAAACCAGACAAAGGCACTGAAACCGATAAGGGCGCGATCATCTTTGACACCTACGGCAATGTCAATCCAAACATAGGTGCTACGCCATATACGATCACGATTCAAGCCGCAACACTTAAAAGCCCTAAGCGTTGTGTCAAAGTTACAACGCTGTTAGGGGCAATGACTTCAGCAGAAGATGGTGACTGTAATTAGCGTGAATCGATAGAAGTGGTTCACTCCGATGATGAATTCGGGAAGCCCCCTAAATCCCCCAAAATTGGGGGACTTTGAACCGAAAATTTTGGCTGGAAGTCCCCCAAATTGGGGGATTTAGGGGGCAGAAGCCGCTGAGAACGAAGCGAAAAAACTCGTCGAACTCACGTGTAATTAGCGATCGCATCCACAATTAATCAAAACTAAAGATAATTTTTGGGAACTCTAAGCCAGACGATCACAGCGCTTAGAGTTTTTCTATGAATTCCCATATCCATCGTTTTAGTAGAGCTAAAGGCTTCACACTGATAGAACTTCTGGTTGTTCTGATTATTGTTGGAATTCTCTTTGCGATCGCGGCACCTTCTTGGATATCGTTTCTCAACCATCAGCGCTTAAACACCGCTCAAAGCCAAGTTTTTGACATTCTACGTCAAGCGCAAACTACCGCGAAATTAAAGGGCGTTGACCAACAAGTCAGCCTCCAATCTAAAGGCGGCAGAGTCGAGTGGGCAATTCACCCAGCTACTCTCACGGCTTCTGACAGTCTGCCGTGGAACAGCTTGGGCGAAGGCGTTCAACTCAATGAGGAGACCACCTTACTCAAATCGAACGAAATTTACAGAGTTCGATTTAGCCATTATGGTGAAGTAAAGGGGAGTCTAGGAAGGGTTACGCTCTCTGCCCCAAACAGTCAAGTCAAGCGGTGCGTTATCGTCTCAACATTACTTGGAGCCATGCGAACTGGAGAAAACCGTCCGGGGCGGGCAGGCAACCCTTGTGATTAGCCTTGCGCTTTGAGTGCCGCTTGAGTTTTTGCCCGATCGAGCTTCAAAACTAGCGTAGACATCGGGGGCAAACAGAGGTCGATCGAGTAAGGTCGCTCATGATAGCTCCATTCCTCAGTCCATTTTCCTCCCAAGTTACCCATATTGCTGCCGCCATACTCACGAGCATCACTGTTTAAGAGTTCTGTGTAGAACCCGGCTTCTGGGACACCGACTCGATAGTGACTATGAGGCTGCGGGGTAAAATTGCAAACTGTAATCACAAATTCATCAGAGTCTTTAGCCCGACGAATGAACGCAACCACACTATGCCGATTGTCGCTACAGTCAATCCATTCAAACCCTGGCTCTGCAAAATCTTGCGTGTAGAGAGCGGGTTCACTGCGATAAGTGGTGTTGAGAGCTTCCATAAAATGCTTGAGCTTTTGGTGTGGCTCAGATTGCAAAAGCTGCCAATCCAAGTCGCCCCAGACATTCCACTCACTCCACTGCCCAAACTCCATACTCATAAACAGCGTTTTCTTGCCGGGATGAGTAAACATAAAGGCATAAAGGCAGCGCATATTTGCCAACTTTTGCCACTCGTCGCCGGGAATTTTACCGATGATGTTGCTCTTACCATGCACTACTTCGTCATGGGAAAGCGCCAGCATAAAATTCTCGCTGTGGTTATACCACATGCTAAACGTGACGTTGTTTTGATGAAATTGCCGGAACCATGGATCCATGCTGAAGTAATCGAGCATGTCGTGCATCCAGCCCATGTTCCACTTCAGGTTAAAGCCTAAGCCACCAACGTAGGTGGGCCACGAAACCATCGGCCAAGACGTGGATTCTTCAGCGATCGACAGCACCCCCGGAAAGTAGCTGAAAATTGTATGGTTCATCTGACGCAAAAAGTCTGCGGCTTCAATGTTTTCTCGACCGCCATATTGATTCGTCACCCACTCGCCGGGTTCGCGGCAATAGTCAAGGTAAAGCATCGACGCAACGGCATCCACGCGAATTCCGTCAATGTGATATTTGTCGAACCAGAAGAGCGCGTTAGAAACCAGGTAGTTGCGAACTTCGTGACGAGCGTAGTTAAAAACGAGCGTGCCCCACTCTTTGTGTTCGCCTTTGCGAGGATCAGAGTGTTCATAAAGGTGACTGCCGTCAAAGAAGGCCAGACCATGACCGTCTTTAGGAAAGTGACCCGGAACCCAATCGACAATCACTCCAATGTCGTTGGCGTGACACTGATCCACAAAGTACATGAAGTCTTGGGGGGTGCCATAGCGAGACGTGCAGGCGTAGTGACCGACGACTTGATAGCCCCAAGAACCATCAAAAGGATGCTCGGCGATCGGCATCAACTCGATATGAGTGAACCCCAGATCTCTAACATAGGGAATCAGCTTTTCTGCCAGTTCTCGATAGGTGAGAAACCGCGCTCCGGGCTGGAGTTCTGAAACCACGACGACGGGTTCAGTTTCTCCGTTGGGGAGTTTGGCAGGCTCGGCAGAAGACGCATGGAGCCAAGAGCCGATATGCACCTCATAGACCGAGATGGGATGCATCAAAGGCTCAGTGTTGCGGCGACGCTCCATCCAGTCTTGGTCTTGCCACGTATAGGAATCTAGATCGGTGACGATCGACGCAGTTTTGGGTCGCGGCTCTTGCTGAAACCCATAGGGATCAGACTTCTCATAGATATGCCCGTCCTGATTTTTAACTTCGTATTTGTAGTGAGTGCCAATTCCTAGCTCTGGAATGAAAAGTTCCCATACCCCAGTCTTACCGCGCCGCATCTGGTGTTTGCGTCCATCCCAGTGGTTAAAATCGCCAATCGCTGAGACGCTGCGGGCGTTAGGTGCCCAGACTGCAAAGTAGACTCCTTTAACGTTATCAACCTGAACCGCATGGGCACCCAGTTTCTCGTAAATGCGGTGATGGTTGCCTTCAGAGAATAGATGAACATCAAAGTCAGTTAGAAAGGGAGAGCGAAATGCGTAGGGGTCGTAAATGACGCGATCGTGATCCCCTTCTTTGATTCTCAACTGATAATTGCTGAGTTCGGGCGTGTCGATCGTGCATTCAAAAAAGTGGGGATGATAAACCGACTGCATTGGATATTCTTCTCGCTGTTCGGGCAAGATCACCCAGGCAGCATCAGCAGTAGGTTGATAAACTCGCACGACCCAGACCGTTTTGCCATCCCGCTCTACTGGATGCGGCCCCAACACCTCAAAAGGATCTTGATGTTGGTTCCAAACAATCCGTTCTACCTGATCGGGGGCAATGGTCATAGACATGAAGCTACCTACCTAATAAATGGCGATCGTTAAAGAATTCTCAGAATGAGGCTTGAAGATCTGTAATTAGATTATTAAATCATTATAAAAGTCTCATTTTATTTACATTTTGCCTGATTTGGGAGCCAAAAACCATTTAATCCCAATCATAGAACAAGCCCCAACCTGTGGCATTCACGATCGGGGCTGTTTAAGCTAATTTAATTTAGACGACTAATCTAAAACTCAAGCTCTGCCACGAGGCAAAACTCAAGCGCTTCCGGTGAACGTCACTTCTGGAAACTTCGACTGAGCTTCTGCCATCGGACGGCGTTTGCCCTCTTCTTGCCAGTAGTTGATCACTTCAGTTGCTTTGTTGAGCAACTCAACACGGTCAACCTCAGCAATCCAGTGTTTCTTCTCTAACTCAGTTTTGAGTTGCTCCCAGGCATCATTACGAGGCCAGAAAAAGTAAGAAGTTAGAGGACTCGTGCCTTTACCAACCACCTGATCGACTGCTAATGCGACGTTCTCATCTAACCAAAGAACCTTTAAGATAAACTTCGACAATCCAAAACCTCCAGCGCGATCCCAAGCTTGATTACAATCAGTTATTCTATCGTACTGTTCTATAGATGGGAGAGATTACTAAATTTTGGATCATTGGGAGAGAGGCGTGTTGAATCAAGAACTGGATGCCGAATTGAAGAGATTAGCGGCGATCGTGGTGTTTGATATTGATGGCGTTGTGCGGGATGTCAGTGGTTCTTATCGTCGTGCTCTAGCTGACACTGTGGAACGTTTTACTCAAAATGCCTATCGTCCGACCTCTCAAGAAATCGATCTCCTCAAGTCAGAAGGGGCATGGAATAACGACTGGGAGGCATCTCAGGAGCTAGTGTATCGATATTTTGAGGCACAGGGAACTCTACGCAGTTCGATCGATCTCAACTATCAAGAATTAGTAACATTCTTTCAGTCTAAATATCGCGGCACTGATTCTGAACACTGGACGGGCTATATCTGCGCTGAGCCTCTGCTTTTAGAACCTGCCTATCTAGATTCGCTGACTCAATCAGGAATTCGCTGGGGCTTTTTTAGCGGAGCGACGAGGGCCTCTGCAAATTACGTGCTAGAAAAGCGATTGGGATTGCAATCTCCTGTTTTAATCGCGATGGAGGATGCTCCGGGCAAGCCTAACCCTGCCGGACTACTGGATAGTGTGCAACGGCTTGAGAATGAGCCTGAACAGATGACTCCAGTGATTTATGTTGGAGATACGGTCGCGGATATGGTTACGATCGAGCGATCGCGAACCCTGCAACCCGATCGGATCTGGATCGCAGTCGGAGTTCTACCACCCCACGTTCAACAAAACGCCGAGCAAACTCATTATGTCAACACCCTCTTTCAAGCAGGAGCCGATGTCGTTTTAAACAACGTGCAGGAACTCACGCCTGAAAAAGTTTTTGAGTTGACGAGGCTTTAAGCCTTTAACTGCTACTGAAGGTTTAAGAATTTGTCAAGCGCGGTGGCAATTTTGGGCGGCCAGCGACGAGTTGTTTTCACCCAGTTGATGTCTTTGTAGCGGCGATCGAGTCCGACCGCAGACACCCACTGACTTTCGGCTTCGCCCTGCTTGCCCTGCACCCAGAGTGCCGCAGTCAAGGCTGCCCGCATATCGGCAAACTTGGGATATTTGCGAACTAAGTTTTTCATCGTGCGGACTGCCTCATCAGTTTGCCCAATTTGATACTGAGCGAGAGCATAGTTCGCACGGGCAAAGGCATATTGGGGTGCAAGGTTGGAGGCTTTTTGGAAGTCAGCGATCGCCCGTTCCCAGTTGCCCAAACCCGCTTCAGCATTGCCGCGATTATTGTAGGCTGCCGGATCGTTCGGCTCAAGCTCTAAAACATGGTTGTAGTCAGCGATCGCGGCTTCCCACTTGCCCAAGCCTTCTAAAGCCGCACCTCGGTTTAGATACGGATCGGGGGCACTGGGGGCAAGCTCCATCGCTTTGTTAAAATCTGCGATCGCGTCATCTAGCTTGTTTTGGCTAACTCTGGCATTGCCTCGATTGCTCCAAGCAGCGGGATTGTCAGGGAAGCGATCAATGATTTGAGTCCAATAGCCCTCAGCCGTGGCAAAATCGCCTTTATTTGTTGCTTCAAACGCTTGCTCTCTGAGAACCCCCAATTGCTCAAACAGATCGATCGCCGAGGGCTGAGACGGAGCGACTTCTTCAGCCGCCCAAACGGGAGAGATACCTAACCCGATCAGCCCGACCAGCAAAAAAGCCAAAAAAGCCAAAAAAGATTTCAGCAGCAAGCCACGCATTCGATCACTCCAGATTCACGACATGAGAGAAAGTTGACTGTCGGGGGGCTGATAGCCCAGGTGTTTCCACGCCGCCGCCGTCGCAATGCGCCCACGCGGGGTGCGGCTGAGATAGCCAATTTGCATCAGATAGGGTTCATAGACTTCTTCGATCGTCTGCGAGTCTTCCCCAGTTGAGGCAGCGAGAGTTTCAAGTCCGACAGGGCCGCCATTGTGCCGCTCGATCATAAAGCTCAGAAGGCGGCGATCAGTCCAATCCAGCCCACATGGATCGACATCAAACAATTCCAGCGCTTCTGCCGCAATTTCTTGAGTCACTTCTCCAGATGCCTTGACTTGAACGTAGTCTCTGACTCGTTTTAACAGGCGATTGGCGATTCGGGGTGTGCCACGAGAGCGACGGGCAATCTCACAGGCACCCTCGGTCGTGATCGGCGTATTCAGCAGAGATGCTGTCCTGAGAACGATGTACGCCAGTTCGTTGAGTTCATAAAAGCGGAGTTTTTGAATCAGACCAAAGCGATCGCGCAAGGGTGAAGTCAAGGCTCCAACGCGGGTCGTTGCCCCCACTAAGGTAAAAGGGGCAAGCTTAATCGACTGGGTTCGGGCACTCCGCCCTTTGCCCCCAATGATATCGACCCGAAAATCTTCCATTGCCGGATAGAGCAACTCTTCAGTAATTCTGGGCAGACGGTGAATTTCGTCAATAAACAAAACGTCGCCCGGTTGCAGCGTCACGAGCAAGCCCATAATGTCACGAGGACGCTCTAAAGAGGGGGCACTGGTAATTTTGCAATTCACCCCCATCTCAGAGGCCAAAATCAGCGACATGGTGGTTTTGCCTAAACCTGGAGGCCCATAGAGCAGCAGGTGGTCTAATGGCTCTTTGCGAACTTTGGCCGCTTGAATCGCAATATCTAAGACATCTTTTAAGTCTTTTTGCCCCACATAATCACTCAACTTCTGAGGTCGAAGCCCTTCTTCGGGTTTGCCGTGTTCTTCTGGCTCTGACTCTGGGCGCACCAACTCAACCCCAGATTGTCTGCGGCGCTGACCCGATTCAGAGATCTGCAAGGGCAAAGAGAGATCCTCCAACTGGGCATTGGAGCGGTCTGGCTCTGATGGCTGTTTCTTAGAAGAGATAATCGCCATAATTGAGTACAATCATACCCGTAGACCTTGAAAAAAGATGACGATCGACGTGACTTTTCCAGTTCCTGACGCGATTTCTTTTGAAGATGCCATTGAGCTGACTCAATCTCTTTTGGCTGAGATGGAGCAGGGGAGCCTGTCTGATCCTGAAATTGAACGGACGATCGCGGCATTGGCTGCCAGTGAAAATGGCGCACGAGGGTTCTTCGTCACTTATTTAACTGACCCGCGATCGTTGGCAGATCATCCTTCTTCTGTGGTGGTGGAGGGGTTGCGATCGTCGCCAGAAATCGTATCTGAATTGCTGGTGAAAAATCTGGCGATGTCTACCGCGATGATTCTTGCCCATACACGCAATCAAAATCTAGACATGGCGCAAGGGTCAGAACGAGTACAGCGGCGAACCACTCACCTGATTCAACAAATTCAGCTTGCACAGGTTCAAACCAAAACTCACAGTCTGTTAGAGAGCATTGCATCTGGGGCGGGGCAGTATCAAAGCTTTTTGGAACGCTGGGGATATGATGCTGCCCAGAGACAGGCGATCGCTCAAGCCCTACAAAGTATCGTTAAGCGTGCCATCACCTGATATCCTGTCTACCATTAAGGAGATGAGCAAATCTAGTTATTTTGAGCAAATCTAGTTATTTGTAGTTCAGATAAATTCACGATTTGATCAGCATCTCCACTCACAATTTAGCAGAGTTGCTTCAGCCAAGGGGAACGATTACTTGTTGAAACCAGTCAAAGCATTTGCCCGCAACGCTATCCGGTTGCTTCCCGTCCGTCATCCGTGGTGGACGAAGCTTGACCTACTCAAAACGCTTGTACAACGAGATCTAGAGGCTCGCTACAAGGGTTCGATTTTGGGCAACTTGTGGTCACTGATTAACCAACTGGTGCAACTACTGGTTTACACCTATCTGTTCTCGATCGTGCTTCAGGTAAAACTCAGCATTAAGGGGCTACCTGCCAACAACTTTACCTACGGACTCTGGCTATTCGCGGGGCTAGTTCCCTGGACTGCCTTTTTGATCGGGCTTATGCAGTCATCTACCTCTGTCATTACACAGCCTAACCTGGTCAAAAAAGTGGTTTTCCCTCTGGTTTTGCTGCCTCTGGTGCCCGTTTTATCCGCTTTTGTCGAGAGTTCGCTCGGCTTGATGGCGTTGATCACCTTTGTGGCATTTACGGCTAAGACGATTCACAGTACACTTTGGTTACTTCCATTGGTTTGGGTGCCACAATTGCTGCTGACCGCAGGGTTGGGGTATCTTACGGCTGGACTGACAGTATTTCTGAGAGACATTCCGCAGACGATCGGCGTTATTCTCAATCTTTGGTTTTACGTCACCCCCATTATTTACCCGGTTTCGCTGATTCCAGAGTCTGTGCGGTTTTGGGTCTTTTGGTTAAATCCTTTGGCGGTGATCGTCGAAGTTTACCGCGACTTAGTATTAGTTGGAGAAGTTCACCACTGGGCACAATGGGCAGCGACTTCAGTGTTTTCCTTGGCCATTTTTGGTGTGGGCTTATTTGTGTTTAAGCGGTTGCGTCCTGCCTTTGCGGATGTAATCTAATCTGAAAGGATAAGCGGCTAAATACCGCGGTGTGATCGTGAGGATGAACGGCAAGATATGGGTGAGATGGCTATTTCTCTCAAAAATGTCTCGAAATGTTTTAAGCGGTATGATCGTCCGGTCGATCGCTTGAAAGAACTTTTGCTGCCCGGAAGAAGTAGAGCAACCGAATTTTGGGCACTGCAAAATATTAGTTTAGAAATTGGTCAAGGAGAAACTTTAGGAATTGTTGGGCAAAACGGGGCCGGCAAAAGTACACTGCTGCAAATCATTGCTGGAACGTTAACGCCCACCACTGGCACCGTAGAAGTCAAAGGTCGAATCTCTGCACTGCTCGAACTAGGAAGTGGTTTCAACCCAGAATTTACGGGGCGGCAGAACGTATTTTTTAACGGGCGACTTTTGGGTTTGAGTCGCGCAGAAATCGAAGATAGATTCGACGATATCGCTAAATTTGCAGATATTGGAGACTTTATTAACCACCCTGTCAAAACATACTCAACCGGGATGTTTATTCGCCTGGCGTTTGCAGTAGCGGTGAGTTCTGATCCTGATATTTTGATTGTCGATGAAGCATTAGCTGTTGGAGACATCTACTTTCAACAGAAATGTTTTGAAAGAATCAGAAAACTGCAAAATTCGGGGACGACACTACTTTTCGTTTCTCACGATCCTACTTCTGTTTATAAGCTCTGCGACTCAGCAATCTTGTTTGAGTCAGGAAACGTAATTTTGAAGTCCACACCTAGACAAGTATTGGATTTATATGAAGCAAATTTGCTCAAGAGAAGTGATACCCGTCCTGATGCGTTAGAGATTCAAACTTCTCCTCTTAGCGCCTCGCTGGAATTGATCAATGACTCTTCTGAGGAAGAGGTTGCGGTGGTCACTCCTGAAGTCAAAATTCAGTCAGTTAAACTGTTAGATGCTGACGATCGCCCTACTGAGTCGATCGTCAGTGGGCAATTCGTTCAAGTCTCCATCAACATTTTGTTTCTTCAAGCTTTTGACGACCCGATCGTTGGCTTCAAAATTAGAGATAAAACAGGAGCAACTATCTTTGTTGATCACACTTTCAACATGGATCAGCATATTGGACAGGTCAGCAAAAACACTTCTATCAACGTGCGGTTTCAGTTTCAAGTGCCATTGAGTGAAGGCGAATATACGGTCACAATTGGAATTGCAGATAGCGGATATGGTGAAGGGCAATTTGAGCGTGCTTTAGCTTATGTCCACAACACTGCGGTTTTGAAAATACTTTGTGACAAAGAGGCAAGTCGTTGGGGAGGAATTGTAAACCTTAACCCAACTGTGAAGATTTACAGGCAGGCCCATGTTTGAAGCGATTATTGAGCAATTTCAACAGGCAACGTACGACTTTCGAGACACGGCGAATCCTCAAGATCCGCTAATTCATTTATTTGATGAGTGGTTAGAGTATTATCGGTTGAAATGGGCGATCGCCCACGTTCTGAAGCCCACTTCAATTTTAGAAGTCGGCGTGCGGTTTGGCTATTCTGCTGCGGCATTTTTGCAGGGCAGTCCTGAAGCAACCTTTGTCGGCATTGATCTAGATACCGATACTTTTGGCGGCACAAAAGGCGCAGTCCAATGGGCAGAAAAAATTACGCAGTCCTTTAGGGCAGAGTTTGTAATTGCCGACAGTCAGCAGATGGATCGGTTTCCGGGCGGCATCTACGACTTGATCCATGTCGATGGTCAGCAAGACGGGGCTGGGTCGTTCCACGATTTGCGACTGGCTATCAAGCAAGCCCATTATGTTTTAGTGGATGGCTATTTTTGGACTCCTCAAAACTATACCGCTGTCAGTGATTTTCTCTACCGCTATGCAGGCGTTCTAGAGTTTTATGGGGTGATTCCTGGCTATGCAGGTGAACTGTTGATCAAAGTTTCTGACCAGTATTTGGCAGAGGTCAGTCAGGGCATTCACGACTCGGTGAGAGAAAGTACAACCATTCGCCAAACCTACACCAGCGACTATTACACCTTGGACTGTGGCGGCTATGACTCCTACAAACAATACCAGGGCAAAAAACTCGCAGATCCGAGACTTCAGGCAGTGGCTGCGATCGCAGGCATCAAGACCCAGGGCAGATTTCTAGATTTGGGCTGCGGACGAGGTGAACTTGCCTACCACTTCGCTCAAAAAGGTTTCACTGTCACCGCAATTGATTATTCACAAGCTGCGATCGACCTGGCAGAAAACTGCTTCGTTGGAGAACCAGAACTGAGAAAAAACGTCGAGTTTCAGTGTGATGATGTCTGCACTGCCCCGCTCAAAGGTCACTACGATGTGGCGATCGCCTCCGATGTGATCGAGCATCTTTCTGTCGCGGAGGTCGATCAACTCTATCAACGAGTTTCAGAGCATCTCACCCCAGACGGACTGTTTATTCTGCACACCTATCCCAACCTCTGGTACTACAAATACGACTACCCGCGTAAAAGAAAAATTGCGGCTTCAGTCGGGGCTTATTTGTCGATCGAACCCCGGACTCGCTACGAAATGCTGATGCATATTAATGAGCAGTCTCCCCAAAGTCTCAAGCGACAGTTGCAGCAGCAGTTTCAGTATGTTCTGCTCTGGTTTGGCAATCCGGCTGATCCGGGCGGCAGTCTGTTGAGCAAGTTTTCGATCGCTCAGATGCGATCAGCTCCCAGTTTGTTTGCGATCGCTTCCCATCAACCCATTTCCCCAGAGCAGGTGAGGGCTTGCTTACAAGGTCGCTCTGTGACTCCAACAGGATCTCCAGCCATGAACACGACATTGCCAGCAGCCACCCCGATTGAGAGTGACTCCTCAAGTGCTTTAGTTAGCGTAGGCGAAATGACAGACAGTCAGTCTACCCAAGCACTCCACTTGGGGGACCACCTCAGCACTGCCACGGTCAGCCATCTAGAAGCAGTGCTCGACAACGCCGAGTCCAAATCTCAAATTCGCACAGCGCTTCCGACTCGGTTCAATCATTTTCCATTCAACATCAGCCAACCGCTTCAGAAATTTGCCTTAAAACTCTACTCATTTCTATTCAAAGAACAACGAGCTATCAACTTTTCTCTAGTTGAAGCGCTTAGAGAATCTTTGAGAATGAATCAGCAGTTCAGCAAACAATTGACTGCTCTAGAAATGGAATCAAGAGAAACGTCTCAGAATTTAGCCGTTCTTGATTCTCAACTTTCTTCTCTCAACGCTAGTCTCAAGGAAACCGCAGATGAAGAACGCTCTCTTGATACGTTCTATGCCGTTTTTGAAGACAACTATCGAGGCAGCCGCGAAGAAATTTCGAGACGGCTGGAGGTGTATCTCCCGTTAGTTGAAGCCGCAAATATCGGCAGCGATGATTCTGCAATTCTGGATGTCGGCTGTGGGCGCGGCGAGTGGCTAGAGCTGCTTCAAGAAGCTGGACGGAAAGCGCGAGGCTTAGATATTAATCAGATCATGGTTGGTCAGTGCCGATCGAGAGGATTGGAAGTTGCAGAAGGAGATCTGATTGAATATTTGGAGAGCTTGCCCGATGGTAGTTTGGGTGCAGTCACCGGATTTCATATTATTGAACATCTCCCTTTTCCAGTTCTCATGAAGCTGTTTCGGGAAACGGTCAGAGTGCTCAAACCTGGAGGATTGGCGATTTTTGAAACGCCAAATCCCCATAACTTTTTCGTCAGCACCCACAATTTTTATCTTGACCCGACCCATCTCAAGCCTCTGCCTGCTTCTTTAATGAAGTTCATCGCCGAGCAACAGGGATTGACAAATGTGCAGATCATGGAGCTTCGCCCTCACCCCGAAAGTGCCCACATTGTTGAGAAATATCAGGCGATCGGGGTAGAGTTGGCAGAGATTTTGGGTCAGCATTTCTATGGGTCAGGAGATTACGGAGTGATCGGCTACAAACCGTAATTGGGTGAAAATATCTGAGCAGGGAACAGGTAAAGGATCTTGATTGCAGATGTAGCGACCATTAGTTATTAACATCAACTATCGGTGTGTGAGGGTATGGGCACCAAATCATCTTTGAGAATTGCTGTGGATATGCTTTCTGTGCTTTCAAATGGCGAAAATGGAGGTTCTAAAGTCTTAGTCTTGACTCTCTTTAAGCAACTGCAAACCTTGGCTCCCCAATATAGGTTCTTTTTACTCACGGCTCCTTGGAATCATGCAGAACTGCTGGAGTATGAGACTGCCAACACCCAATGTATTCCGATTGGCTCTTCAGCTCCGCCTGCTGATTCTCCGCCTAGCGATCTTAGGGCTATTCGGTTTCTAAACAAGGTAAAGCGTAAAATTCGAGGCAAGCTGAAACGATTTTATCCAAAGAAATCTCTGCTAAAAGAGTACGAAATTGACTTACTTTTTTGTCCTTTTTCAGCCACAAATTCCGCAGAGAAGGGTATTCCAACCGTTGCGATTGTCTATGATTTGCAGCATTTAGACTACCCCAGTTTTTTCACCGATGAAGAACGGCAGCAGCGAGATCTCTTTCTCGGTAATCTACTGAAAGTCGCTCAAAAGTTGATCTGCATTTCAGAGTTTAGCCGTCAATCTTTTTTGACCAAGCTGAATGCGCCCGCTGAGAAATTATCCGTTATTCATATCTCGGTTCACGATCGTTGGGCAGGTTTAGACCCAGCAACTGTCATGGAAAATCTTCAGGAATTGGGGTTGGACGATCGCAATTATGCCTTCTATCCGGCTAACTATTGGCCCCACAAAAATCATCGAATGCTGTTGGCTGCCTACGAAATTTATCAGAAGAATTTTCCAGACAACACGCTGAATCTAGTTTTCACCGGGGCACTCAAGCAGGAAGAACAAAAGCTTCGAGAGATGGTTGCAGAAGCTGGACTGAGCGATCGCGTTCATTTTCTCGGATACTTGGGTGAAGCTCAACTAGAATCAGTTTGGAGAGGATGTCAATTTTTGGTCTTTCCGTCGCTGTACGAAGGCTTCGGAATTCCTATTTTGGAAGGAATGGTTTTTGGTAAACCAGTGCTGTCGAGTACTGCGGGAAGCCTGCCAGAAGTCGGAGGCGATGCCGTGATTTATTTTGATCCAAAAAACCCTGAAGAATTGGCAGATTGCTTATCTCAAATTGATCGTAACGAAGCTACTGCGATCAATTTGATTGACAAAGGCTACGAACGGCTAAAACTGTTTGAATCAGAAAAAATGGTGCAGGAATATCTCGAAGTATTTTCGGAAGTTGTCCGCAAGCAGACGCACAGGAATAGACTGACATAGTATATACTCATTCAGGTACTTTTTCGATTCGTCAACACCCTTCATCACCTGTGAGCTTAAAATTCAGCGTTATTACCCCTTCATACTCCCAAGGTCGTTTCATTGAACGCACCATTCAGAGCGTCTTAAAACAAGATGCTGATATTGAGTATGTCATCTGTGACGGTGGCAGTAAAGATGAAACGGTGGAGATTTTGAAGCGGTATGAAGATCGACTGCGCTGGGTGTCGGAACCCGATCGCGGGCAGTCAGATGCCGTTAATAAAGGCCTTGCTATGACTAAGGGCGAGATCATCGCCTGGATCAACTCCGATGACGTTTACTATTCAGGTGCTTTTAGGCAAGTTCAAGCAGTTTTTGAAGCGCATCCAGAGGTAGAAATTATCTACGGAAACGCCGATTATATTGATGAATACGATCGCCTGATTGAGCCTTATCCAACAGAAGCTTGGAACTATAAACGACTCACTAGAGTCTGTTATCTCTGTCAGCCTGCTGTGTTTTTCCGACGGAGTTTAGTCGAGAAGTATGGAAACTTAGATGTTGCCTTAGACTACTGCATGGATTATGAGTTGTGGTTGCGTTATGGAAAGCACATCAAATTCTACTATTTGCCTAAAAAACTAGCCGCTTCAAGACTGTATAAGACCAACAAAACTCTAGGACAAAGACTCGCCGTTTGTACCGAAATCAACGATATGCTGCGTCGTGAGATTGGCATTGTTCCGAGCCACTGGATTTTCTGCTACTCTCATGTGAAGTTAGATCAAACGTTGAAACTGGATCGAACCCAACCAGAACAGGAACGGCAGTTCATCAACGAATTAGTCAAAATTAGCTTCTGGTCATACTGGCACTGGAAAAGTTTGATTTCTCCCAAAGCAATCACCAAAATTTTTCTTTGGTGGGTTGCTGCTAATGCGATCGTCCTCAAAACTCCAATTCGGAAGGGGCGAAGTGTGCTGAAAAGAGTTGCTCAACCCGTTTACGAAACTTTGACAAATCCTCTATATAAAAGAATCAAAAGCGAAGTAGTAAATGAAGTTCATAATGAAGTTCATCAAGAGCTAAAACGGATTCGTCAAAATAATTTGGAGGCTCAGAAAACCCATTTAGAACTGCAAAGTCAACTTGCTCAAAAGCTAGCAGACGAATTAATTCACATTTATATGATCGTCATTGATGTAAAGCATCAACAATCAAACGAAAAGTTGAATGTCACTGTTCTCGATGAGTTAGCAAAGCTTCGTGAGAGCATTCAAGATTTGAGTATGACAAAGAACAATGACAGAGAATGATCGTCTTCCAAAAGTTAGTATCGTTACGCCTTCTTATAACCAGGGAAAGTTCATTGAGAAAACGATCGCCAGCGTTGTAGCCCAGAGTTATTTGAACATTGAGTATGTTGTGGTAGATGGTCTCTCAACAGACGAAACGATATCGATTCTTGAGCGATATCAAGAATTAATCGACACCACAATTATTGAGGCAGATGAAGGTCAAACAGATGCTTTAAATAAAGGGTTTAAGTATTGCAGTGGTGATATTATTGCCTATCTCAATTCTGATGATTGCTACGCCAACTCAGACACTATTGCCACCGTTGTAAACTACTTCAATCAGCACCCCGACGTTGACGTTCTCTACGGGCAAAGGCATTCGATTGACGAAGACGGCTGTTTCCTTCACTGCGATCCTTATCGACCTTTCTCAGAGCAAAATTTTTATTTGAGCGACTTTATTCCCCAAGAATGTACATTTTGGAGAAGAAGCATCTTCGAGAAGGCGGGTGCTTACGTAGATACTGAATTTAAGTTTGCAATGGACTATGAACTATTTCTACGCTTTCTCAAGAACGGGGCGAAATTTCTAGCTATTCAAGAAGTGGTGGGATTGTTCAGAGAGTATCCCTCCCAAAAATCAGCTCACTTATGGCATTCAACAGGGCTTCCTGAAATTGCCAAATTGCATCAGCTTTATCTAGGAAGACAACTAGAAGAAACTGAAATGATTAACTATAATAAGGAGCATTTCTATAGAGTGAATCCAGGGCACTTTCCAGAAATTTTTGAGTTTTACGAAAACTTTTGGCACGTTCTGATTGCTCACAGAATCAATGTTCTTAAGCACAAGCCCATTGATGAATGGATGTTTCATATACAGGAAGTTCACCAAATTTTTAGCGATCGCAAAGCGCACAAACTTCTGGCTTTTTAGTCGATCGTTCAATCCGACGGGGCACGGCCTGCCATGCCCCTACGCTTTTTGTACAGGCATGGCACGGCATTGCCCTCATGCGGATTTGTTACAGGAAGGTCGATCGCGCCCAAGTTTGAAGTTTTGGTAAAGAGGTCTGAATGTTGTACGTTTATGTGTAAACAGCTAAGTAGAGTTCAGCAAACTTGAAAAAAGTGCAAAAAAAAGCTCTCATCACAGGACTCACAGGTCAAGACGGTTCATATCTAGCTGAACTTCTTTTGAGCAAAGGCTATCAAGTTTTTGGTCTGGTTCGTCGCTCTAGCTCTGGGAAGGTCGATCGCATTCGTCATCTCTCTGGCGAAGTCACGATTCTCTCTGGCGATTTGCTCGATCAATGTTCGCTGATGGATGCGATCGAACAGTCTCAGCCCCACGAAATTTACAATCTGGCTTCTCAAAGTTATGTGCCCATCTCTTGGACTCAACCCGCACTCACGGCAGAATATACGGCTTTGGGAGTTTCTCGATTGTTAGAGTCGATTCGTCGCTGCCACCCTAGCTCACGGTTTTATCAGGCTTCGAGCAGTGAGGTGTTTGGCCAGCCCGACGAGTCTCCTCAAACTGAGCGAACAGCGTTCCGTCCTCGCAACCCCTATGGAGTCGCTAAAGCCTACGCTCACTGGATGACCATCAACTACCGCCAGCAGTATGGTTTGTATACTTGCTGTGGAATCACCTATACTCACGAGTCGCCTCGCCGAGGCACAGAATTTGTGTTTCGCAAAATTACGCAGGGAGCCGCTCGGATCAAACTAGGGCTGGCAAGTGAGTTAAAACTGGGCAACTTAGAAGCGCGGCGCGATTGGTGTTATGCCAAAGATGCCGTTCATGCGATGTGGCTCATGCTTCAACAAGATCAGCCCGACGATTACATTATTGCCAGTGGTGAAACGCACTCGGTTAAAGAGCTTGTAGAGTGTGCGTTTGGATGTGTTGGGCTGCGCTGGCAAGACTATGTTTCGGTTGACCCGTCTTTTTATAGACCCGACGAAGCCGTGCAATTGGTCGGTTCGATCGACAAAATCTGTAAGCAATTAAGCTGGCAGCCTCAATATCCGTTTGAGCAGTTGGTGGAGTTGATGGTTGACCACGATCTCAAAGAACTGACAGACCGCAAAGCCTAGAATGGTGACTTGATCAGAAAGTTTTTTGAACGATGTTGAAGATTACGATCGATGCCACTCCGTTGTTGCCAAAACCCAGTGGCATCGGGTTATATGTTGCGGGGTTAGTTCAGGCATTAGAGAGCTTGAAATCTGAGGAAGCTTTTGAGCTAGATGTAGTTTATCAACCAGGGCTAAAAAACTGGTTGAAGGGTAATCTTTCGTTTCCAGAACATCTTAGAAGTTATTCAAACCTCCGATTATTTCCGTTTCCGGTCAGACTAACCAATTCTTTTGTTCAATTTCCTGGCTTATTCATTCCTTATTTTGAACGCTGTTTTGGCGCTCCAGATATTGTGCATGGAACAAACTACACTGTTTTTCCGTTTCGGCACAGTCAGCGAGTGATGACTATCTATGATTTGACGTTTATTCGCTATCCTCACTACACAAATTCGACGGTTGGCGCTTATGCGGAGCGAGTTAAAAAATGTCTCCAGTGGACAGATTTAATCTTCACGATCTCGCAAAGTTCTAAAAACGATATTGTCGATTATCTAGGAGTGAATCCTGACAAAATTTGTGTAACTCCTTTAGCAAGTCGATATAGCGTTGATCCTAGCTTTAATTGTTCGCCAAAAGAGTCTATCCATTACGATTTTTCAAAGCCTTATATTTTATTTGTGAGCACGATCGAGCCTCGCAAAAATATTATTAATCTGATAGAAGCTTTCGATTATTTAAAGCAAAAATACCGCCTTGATCATGACCTGATATTAATTGGTCAGAAAGGATGGTTATATGAGCCAATCTTTGAGCGAATGGCGCGATCGCCCTACCAAAAATCAATTCATCATTTGAGCTATCTCTCTGATCAGCTAGTTGCTTTGTTCTATTCTAAAGCGGATGTTTTTGTCTACCCTTCTTACTATGAAGGGTTTGGAATGCCTGTTTTAGAAGCCATGACTCTAGGCGCACCCGTGGTCACTGCAAACACTTCTTCACTGCCTGAAGTTGCAGGCGATGCGGCGCTTTTTGTTGAGCCAAATGATGTGACTGGTTTAGCAGAGGCAATTTTACGGGTGGTCAGCGATTCTCACCTGCGGAATGAGTTGATCCAGAAGGGGCGCGATCGAGCGAGGTGCTATTCTTGGGAAAATACTGCCAGAGAAACGCTAAAAGCTTATAAACTGCTAATGTCGTAAATTGTTCAGGTCGTGTTTGATCAGCTACTCATCAACCTGTCTTTTTTAGCAGATAAACCCACAGGCCACACCGTCTATGCCAAAAATTTACTTCCTGGCTTGAGAAGTTTAAACCCGATATTGCTAACTTCGCAAAGTTTTCCTGATCATCGTTGTTACTCAATTCCTGATAATTTGACCCCCGATCAAGGAAGTAAAGGGCATCTTTCACGGCTTTTGTGGACTCAACTTAAGCTACCAAACCTTTACAAAAAGCTGAAAGCGAGTCTGTTATTTTCTCCCATTCCTGAAGCTCCACTTTTCACCAATCTTCGTTATGTGGTCACATTGCATGACTTGATTCCGCTTCGGTTTCCAAGGGCTTCATCTCCTCTAACGCCTTATTTCAAATATTATGTTCCTCAGGTGTTATCTCAAGCCGAACAGATTATTTGTGATTCTGAAGCGACTGCAACAGATGCCATAAATTTCTTTGACATTTCCGTTAAAAAAACCACGGTGATTCCCTTAGCTTATGATGCTGATCATTTTCGCTGTTTAGATTTACCAACGCGCAATTATTTCTTATATTTGGGTCGCCATGATGCTTATAAAAACCTGCAACGAGTGATCAAAGCCTTTTCAAAACTGCCCAATCACTCTAGTTACGAGCTTTGGATCGCAGGGCCCTCTGATCAGCGCCACACTCCAATTTTAGTGAATCAGATCGCTAGCTTGGGTTTGACCGAGCAAGTTAAGTTTTTGAGTTATGTCCCTTATGACGAGTTGCCGATCGTGTTAAATCAAGCGATCGCGCTCGTGTTTCCAAGTTTGTGGGAGGGATTTGGTTTGCCGATTTTAGAAGCTATGGCCTGTGGAACCCCGGTGATCACCTCAAATCTGTCATCAATGCCAGAAGTCACGGGAGAAGCCGCGCTGTTGGTTGATCCCTATAATGTGGGAGCGATCGCCGATGCTCTACGCCAAGTCAGTAGCGACTCCAACTTGAGAACCCACTTACGTCAACTCAGCCTCGACAGAGCCAGTCAATTTAGTTGGGCAAAGACCGCAGACGCAACGGCTACCATTCTCAAGCAATTTCTGTAAATAGGTTTTAGAACTGAACCGCCGCTCTAATCTCGTGAGATTAAAAGAATAACGCCACAAATAATCAACCCCATACCTGCAACGCGAGTCAGCGGAATTGGCTCGTCAAAAATAAATTTGCCCATCAGAACGGCAAAGATATATTGCAGAGCCACCGCCGGGCCCAAAACGCTTAGTTTCACACGAGTCAGCAGCAAGATATAGAGAACTGCGCCAACCCCATAGAAAACCAGACCGATCAAAAGTTCAGGCGTTGTGGCAATGCTAAGGACGTGACCCAGAAAGTTTCCAGTGTTTACTCGTCCTAGCTTTTGCGCTCCTGTCTTTAAAAAAAACTGTCCGGCTGTGCCTGCGGCGATCGACATCAAAAAGAAAGCAAACTCTTGAAAGGTCACGAGAAATCCTTCGGTGAGACTTTATTGAATGGGTTCGAGTCAGAGATTTCAAGACCTAGGAAAATATCTTAAAATCTCCGAGAACTATAACTCAAACAGTTAGGGAAAAATCAGAATTTTGTAGGTTTCTGGCGTTGGAGTGATTGCCCGATCGACCGCCATTGCCAAATCTTTGAGCGGGTAGCGATCGCTGATCAGCGCATCGACATCAATTCGACGGTTAAACACAATCTCTGCCGCCAGTGATTGCACTCGATAAGACGAACTATAGCTGCCCATCAAATCAATTTCTCGGCGATATAAAATATTGGGATTAATCGGAATCTCCAACTCATCAGGAAACTCTGCAAAAAAGAGAATTTTGCCGCCTTTACGAGTGCAATCCAATGCTTGAAAAAAAGCTTTGTCACTGGGAACCGCCAGCAAACTGACATCTACGCCCATGCCCTGAGTCAGTGAGTGAATTTTATTCACTAGATTTGGGTCACGAGCATCGAATGCGGCATCGGCTCCGACATTGAGGGCTTTTTCCATCCGAGAGGGCATCAGATCGGTGGAGATTGCCCGCGCTCCAAAATATTTCACCAACATGATGAACATGAGTCCGATCGGGCCTGCACCCGTCACCAAAACGGTTTGACCTGGAGCAATTTGCGCTTTTTTGACGGCCTTTAAACAGCAATTGGTCGGTTCTACAAAACTGGCTTGCTCAAAGGTCACATCGTCGGGAATGATCATCAGTCCCCCGTTGCGAACAATGTGACCGGGGACTTTCACATACTCGGCAAAGCCGCCACCGCTGGGCGCAAATCCGGCTGTGGTCGTGATGTTTTTGTAGACCTCACACATTGAGAAATTTTCGTTAAGGCAGTAAGCGCAGTGCATACAGGGAATGTGATGTAGGACGACGACACGATCGCCCATCTGCCATTTTTGCACCTCAGACCCGATGGCAGCGATCGTGCCAGCAGTCTCGTGTCCAAAAATTCGCGGCGGCTCATAAAGCGGATATTTGATCTTCTTAATATCCGACTGACACAAGCCTACGACCTGAACCTGCACTAAAACCTCATCTGCTCCGATCTCTGGCAGTGGCACCTCTTCATAACTTAGTTGGTCAACTCCCCGAAATACCTGCGCTTTCATCAGTCAAATCCCTTGAATAACTCTCCGATAGTGACTTTACCATTAGCGAGAGAGCCGCATGAATATGAGGTAATAAAGAGAAGACCCTCATCCCCAACCCTGTTCCTGCATTGGCATAGTTTCCCGGACATTCAAGATAATCGCTTCTCCCCAAGGAGAAGCGAGAAGGGAGAAAATTAGGCTCTGGTCCCCCTCTCGCCCTTGTGGGAGAGGGGCTGGGGGAGGGGTAAAGTCTCTCGCGACAATGAAACTGCCCTACGTCGGATTGAACTATCTCGGCTTGGCTCAAAGACGAGGATCAACGGGTTCGCTTTCTAGTGCCAGAATGCCAAACACGCATTCGTGAACGCGACGGAGCGGCTCTTTGGCAACAAATCGTTCTAGTGCCTCAACACCGAGGGCAAATTCTCTCAGCGCCAGCGATCGCTTCGCCGACAAGCCACGCTGCCGCAATCGCTCTAAGTTTGCAGGCATCGAATACTCTGCGCCATAGATAATTCGCAAATATTCTTGACCTCGACACTTCACCGCAGGCTGAATTAAGCCCCGATCGCGCTGAACCACAAAATCCAGTGGTTTGATCACCATTCCTTCTCCACCTTGCTGGGTGAGGGTTTGCCACCAATTTTCTCCTGCCTCTTGGCTCGTCGGGTCGTTCAGATCCACAACCTGATAGGCGGTTGCTATTAATAGCTGTGGATCGGCTTGAGCAATCTTAGCAATGTGGTGCAAATGCCAAAGGTGAGTTTTGTCTAGATGCACGGCTCCCTCGGTGGCGAGAATGTGGAAGGGAGCCAACTTGAGATCGGCGATCGTGTTAACTGACCAGCAATAGCGACGATAAGCCGCTACATAGCGATCGGCGAGGTGCGATCGCTGCTGATAGTGTTGCAGATGAGACTCGACCTCTACGCCTCGCTGTTGGGCTTGTTTGAGCAGCGCCACGGCATCAGTGAGCGCAACTCGTGCTGCCCGTCCAACCGGAGCGTATTGCTCTCGCAGAAGTCCTTGGGCTTTTGCTGACCAGGGCATCAGTTCGCAGTCGAGACACACCCAATCGGTTTGAAATTCTTCCCAAAAGCCACTATTTGAGAGGGCGGTTTGTACGCGGGTCAAAAATTCGGCTTCTAGGGCGGAGTTGTCAAAAAATTGCCGTCCGGTGCGGGTGTAGCAGATGCCTACACTGCCATCGGTGACTCCAAAGCGTTTGCTGGCAGCTTCGATGTTTTGACAGACGATCGTGACTGCTCGTGACCCCATGTGTTTCTCTTCGCAGACCACTTGGGCGATGCCTTGCTTGCGATAATAGGCAAACGCTTGGGCAGGATGCTCTAAAAACTCAGGTTGAGTGGAAGTCTCGACGGGCGACATGGTAGGCGGCAAATAAATCAGCCATTTTGGATTGGCGGCGAATCGACTGATCACTTCTAAAGCGGCGATCGCGTTCTCTTCTCGAATCGTGATGTTGCGCTGCAATCGGGTGGAAATGATCCGTTTGCCCAACACATCGGTAATGTCTAACACGCCATCGACTTCTTGTTGAGGCGTTAATTCACCCGCGGCTTGAGGAACGATGAGCGGTCGGATCGGTTCGCAGTAGACGCGATCGGCAGGAACCGACACCAATTGTTTTTCGGGATAGCGCAACGCCGTTAGTCTTCCGCCAAAAACGCAGCCCGTATCAATGTTGAGGGTGTTGTTTAGCCAAACAGGTTCGGGAATCGGCGTGTGTCCATAGACTACCATTGCGGTGCCCCGATATTCAGATGCCCAGTTATAGCGAACGGGCAGCCCAAATTCGTCGATTTCTCCGGTGGTTTCTCCATACAGCGCAAATTCTCGAACTTGCCCCGAACCGCGTCCTTGATAGGCTTGCTTCATGCCAGCGTGGGCGACGACCAGACGGCCTTCGTCTAGCACGTAATGACTCACGAGCGAATCGAGAAATTTTTGAAGGTCTTGCACAAAGGGCGATCGAGTTTCCTCTGATAACGCCTCAATTTCGGCGAGGCTTTGCTCTAACCCGTGATTAACTCGAACGTTTTGACCTTTGAGCTTTCGCAGCAGCTTGGAGTCGTGATTGCCAGGAACGCAGAGCGCATCGCCCGTAGCAACCATGTTGGCAACGAGTTTTAAAGTATCGAGAATTCGGGTGCCGCGATCGACCAAATCTCCTAAGAAAACAGCTTTTCGTCCCTGCGGATGCCGATAGCTGGCAAAGTCCGCAAATTGGCGACTTTCTGCGGTGGGTATCGGATCGTATCCCAGCGTTTGCAACAGCGCTTCTAATTCATCGCAACATCCATGCACGTCACCGATGATGTCAAAGGGCCCGTGTTCGTGTTTGCGATTAGTCCACAGAGGTTGACGCTCGATCCTTGCTGATTGAATGTCTTCTAGCGTTGACAGAATGTGGACGTGACGAAATCCTTCCCGTTGTAATCCTTTCAACGATCGCTGAATATTTTGTACATGACGACGCACTACATGAGCACCAAAAGCACGATCGGGGCGTTGCTGATTGCGATCGTGGCAGAGTTTCTCAGATAAATTCAGCACGATCGCGACGGGAATGCAGTGATATTCACGAGCGAGTTTAATGAGCGTTTTACGATCGTCTGCCTGAGTGTTGGTGGCATCGATCACAGTCAGCTTTCCAGCGGCTAGTCGCTTTGCCGTAATGTAGTGCAGCACATCAAACGCATCGCGGGTGGCATCTTGGTTCGTTTCGTCGTCTGAGACCAGTCCGCGACACGTATCCGAGGAGATAATTTCGGTCGGCAAAAAGTGGCTGCGGGCAAACGTCGATTTACCAGAACCCGATGCGCCAATCAGCACGACTAAAGAAAGTTCAGGAACGGTTAATTTCATAGGACTGATTGCTCAAAAACTGCCATTTGGGTCGGTGAACCGACGATCGGATCGTTGCTGCCAATTCCTTCAAACCTAACGGTATATCCGAACTCTTGACCAACGCGATTTGCCCAAGTTTGAAGCTCCTGCCGAGTCCATTCAAAACGGTGATCTTTGTGACGTAGGGTGCCATTAGCGAGGGCAATAAATTTAACGTTATATTCCACATTTGGCGTGGTGACGATCGCGACTTTAGGGCGAGAAAACTCAAAAACTACGCGCTCAAGGGCTGCTAGTCGAGGCAAGTCTAAATGTTCAATCACTTCGATCAGGGTTGCGCCTTCATAGCCATCCCATCGGCGATCGCGGTAAGTCAGCGCCCCTTGCATGAGTTGAATTCGCTCTCGCTGTTTGGAGCCTAGCAATAATTGGTCAAGGCGTTTTTGGGCGGTTTCGAGCGATCGATACGAGACATCGATTCCAGTGATCTGCTCAAAGAAATTGTCTTTTGCTAAAACTCGCAGAAGGTTTCCTTCTCCACATCCTAAATCAATGACTCGTTTCACAGCACACTGTTTTAGCGTTGACGTAACCATCTCAAGTCGTTGCTGATTTAGACTAACCGATTTCTCAATATCAGCTTCTTCCTGATTGTGAGTGTCTTCAGCAACGTCTAAATTAGGTGTTTCCTCAACGATTAACTGAGCTAATGCAGCTTGTGTAAGAGTCCGTTCTCGTTTGAGATATTGTCGCGTAATCTGCACTTTCTCAGGATGTGTTGCTAACCATCCGTCTCCATGTTGCAACAGCTTCTCAATTTCTTCTTCTCCTACCCAATAGTGCTTATCCTCATCCAACACCGGAATCAGTACATAAAGATGACTCAATAGTTGTTTTAACTGTATTTTTGCATCTAACTCAACGCTAAAATAGCGACTCTCGCCCCATTCAGAAAACTGTTCGTCTAGCGAATGCTGTGTCGTCTTAACAGTGTATCCCAAAGGTTCAAATAGCTGATGCAAAAAATTCTGTCCTTGACGACAGGGCACCATCGATAGCGTTGCCTTTAGCGGAATTGCACGAGTCACCAAATCGGGGCGATCGTGACTTCGACCCGACAGCGCCGAGCCAAATATTTGAGCGATCGCCACACTCAAAAAAGATGACGCGACATAAGGGCGATCGTTGACATACTGATCCAGCGAAAAACCCGATTTACCTCGCACCAATCGTACCGGATCGATTTCTAACAGCAAAACGGCTGTGCAGCGATCGACCGTTGCTTCTGAATAAAAAACTTGTGCCTGCCCAAAAGACAAATCAAAAGTTTGACAACGATCGGGGTGTTTGTGCAGCAAATATCCTAAGTCGGTTGCTGGAGAATGGGTGGTGCTAATCGTCAGAAGCATGAGAGGTTTAGTGTCCGTTTTCAGTCTCGCTTTTTCGACTTTACTCTAGAATCTCTAACTTTAGGAATACTTAATCTTTATAACTTCTATCTCGGTCTATTCCTATAGATACTTTTTAATTATTTAGAACGCTGATCAAAAAGTGTTTTTCGTGGCGATCGTCACTCGATTAATCTCACATTTCATTCCTAACAAAAAAACGCTGTTCCCCCACAGTGCAGATACTAAGCTGGTTATACATTAATAGACTAGTAATCAATACAACGAATGTAGGCAGCCACCCATGTCAGATCAACCTAAATTAGAAGAGCAAGCCCTTTCAGAAGCACTCAAACTCGGACTGTCTAGCCAACTAGACGAAGCTGAAAATATAGGGGTGCGTATCGAAACTGATCTCCTAAAAGTGGTTCAAGGGAAAGTAGATTTTGTTGTGGTAGAAGGGCAAGGATTAACTATTCAAGAAAACATTCGTTTAGAGTCAGTAGAACTGCACACAAACCAGATTTCAATTAACCCTTTGAGTGCGCTTTTAGGAAATATAAAACTCGATCAACCCGTCGATACAACCGCACGAATTGTTCTCACCGAAGCAGATATTAATCAAGCTTTAAACTCAGATTATGTGAAAAGTAATCTGCCTCCTGTAGAACTTGATGTTGAAGGAAAACGAGTGACGATCGCCCTAGACTTCCCCCTGGAGATGCGTTTGCAAAGTGTTGGAAAAATTCATTTTAGTGGAGCAATCAGCATAAGCGAAGTGGGCGAAACCCGCTCAGTTACGTTCGCTGCCGTTGCGTGCCCTCGCACTGACACCCAGCCAATTTTGCTAGAAACCTTCTGCTGCGCCCCCGGACAGGGAGTTTCAATTCCCTTCATGATCGTCTTACTGAGCAAAGTTCAAGAACTCGTTCGTCAACCGTATTTTCAACTAGAAGGGGTTTCACTGCAAATCAAAACCATGCAAGTCGAACCGGGAAGTTTAACGGTAGAAGCTCAAATTCACGTCAACCAAATTCCTAATCTTTAGATTTGAGAAAAATTAAGCTTTCCTCGCTTTTTCTTCACCCGATTTTATAAATTTTCTTTGCATTGGTGGGAATCGGCACCGTGTCCTGGGAATCTTAACGAAGACACTTTAGGTAAGATAAACTTAGGCGATGAGCCAAACCCAAGACGTTGAGATGACCTTCTTCTTTCAGAAGGGTCTGTATCTAAACAAGACAAAAGCTTACGAAACTGCAATCCACAGTTACGAAGCTGCTCTCGATCTAAAACCCGACTACTCTGATGCCTGGTATAACCGGGGCAACGCTCTATATCACCTCAAAAAATACGAGGAGGCGATCGCCAGCTACGACCAAGCCCTTGACTATCAACCCGGTTTCCCAGAAGCCTGGAACAACCGCGGCAACGCCTTGGATGAACTCTTTCGTTATGAAGAAGCCATCCACAGCTATGACCAGGCGACCAAATTCAGGCAAAACTACTACTGGGCCTGGTATAACCGGGGCATCTCATTGAGAAACCTGGGGCGCTATCAAGAAGCGGTAGATAGCTACGATCGGGCCATTGAGTTTAAGCCTGATTATCATTGGGCGTGGTATGGTCGCGGGTTGGCTCTTCGCAAACTGGGTCAGCTTGAAAAAGTGATTGCCAGCTACGACAAAGCGATAGAGTTTAAGCCCGATTTTGAAGAGTCTTGGACAAACCGAGGCAACGCCCTCTATCACTTGGGGCACATTGAAGCGGCGATCGCCAGCTATGACAAAGCCTTAGAACTCAAGCCAAACACCGCCACCCTCTGGTATAACAAAGCCTGTTGCTACGCCATTCAGGGCGAACTAGATCTGGCGTTTGAGCACCTAGAACGTGCGCTCGAATTCAACCCTCGTGAATATCGTGAGATTGCTCAAGCCAACGCCGACTTTGACCCACTCCGGCAAGATGAACGCTTTCTATCTCTGTTAGCGGCTCGATATCCAGGCGAGGCGTAAGACAGCGCGATATGCAACTTGAGGAATCGCGGGAGGCTAGATATCGCTGGGGGCGATCGTTAGGGTTGCTCATGGCTTATGGACAGCAGGCTGCTAAATATGAGCAGATTTTGACGGTTGAGCCTGACAACGTTGATGCACTAGTTTGCCGAGGATATGCGCTGGAAAAGCTAGGACGCTATGAAGACGCGATCGTCAATTTTGAACGGGCGATCGTCCTGCGTCCTCAGTGGGCGCTGGCGTGGCAGGGGCGAGGTCTCGCGCTGGGTAAACTCGGTCACCCTGAAGAAGCCTTGACCAGCTTTCGTCAAGCGCTCAAGTTTGAGCCAAATGACTATCGCACCTGGCAGAATCACGGCAAAATTTTGCTCAATCTTTCTCGCTACCAAACAGCGATCGCTAGCTTCGATCGAGTGTTGGCGCTCAACCCAGATAGCCACAAAGCCTGGTATAACCGGGGCATTGCACTTTCGTGTCTAAATCGCCAGCAAGCGGCTCTGCTCAATGTGGATATGGCGCTAAAAATCAAACCGAACTGCGACTATGTTTGGAACTATCGAGGCGTAATTCTCAATAAACTGCGCCGCTATGCTGAGGCGTTGGTCAGTTTTGACAACTGCTTAAAAATCAACGATCGCAATGCCAGCGCTTGGTATGGCAAAGCCTGCACCTACACGCTCCAGGGAGAGCTTGACCAAGCCTTAGAGAATTTGGATCGAGCTATTCAGTTGTCACGCTGTATCATTCAAGGCATGGCGACCACCGAATTGAGTTTTCAAACCCTTCGAGGAGACGCAAGATTTCAGGCACTAATTAGAGAAGAGATCAGTGTCCTACGGGCATTGGTTATTGACTGAGCCACGCGATCGCTTGACGAATCCAGGCTTCAGCGTCATCTGATTTTGAGAGCGTGGTGCTTTGTCCGACGGCTTGCAAGGCTTGAGTGATTTCTCGATCGGTGTAACCCAATGCGAGTAAGGTCATCTCGACATCTTCAAGAATATTAGTAGCAGGCCCGGCTCCGGGGGCGATGGCAATGCCTGCTTGTTGTCGCCATTCGGCAAGTTTAGTTTTTAACTCTAAAGCGATGCGCTCGGCGGTTTTGCTGCCAACGCCGGGAGTGCGAGAAAGTAGGCGTGTATTGCCCGTCACGATCGCCTGAACGAGATCTTGCAGTCCCAGCGTGTCGAGCAAGGCTAACGCCAGTTGCGGGCCGATGCCGCTGACGCTCACGAGTTGCCGAAACAGATCGCGTTCGGCAGATGAGCTAAACCCAAACAGCGTCACCTGATCTTCTCGCACATTGAGATGCGTAAAGATTTGAGCGTCTTCCCCAACTTCAGGAAGTTGTTGCAGCAATCGCGGCACGACTTGCAGGTCATAGCCAATTTGATTTACCTCAAGGGTGAGGGTGACGTGCTTGCTGCTTTTTTGAATGCCTGCGATCGTTCCTTTGAGATAGCCAATCATGAAGATGAAGTTTAGAGTGCAGACGGTCTTACTTCTATTGTAGGAAGCCGAAGTATTGTAAGCCTTCTAAGATTCCGGCGGCACAAAACCCTTGGGCGAGATAGCGATCGTCACTCAAATTTTTGTGATGCCATTGCAATAATTCTGGTTGAGCGTTGCCCATAATTACGCCCAAAGTTTTTTGCTCAAAGAGTGCAATATCGTTGCCCGAATCGCCACACGCGATCGTGCGATCGAACTCAAACCCTAGCACTTGCTGAATATAAGCGAGCGCGTTTCCTTTATTAGCTCGGCTAGACAGAATATCGAGATCTTGATTGCTGCTGTAAATCAGTTGAGCGTCAACGCCTTGATGCTTAATTTTGGCTTCGAGGTCTGGCAAAATGTGCGCGTCTTCTGCGTCAAGCAAAAAGCTGACTTTAAGAGAACGCTGCTCAGACTCTGGTTGCGGCACAAGCTGAGGAAATTGTTGAGTAATCGCAACGATCGCGTCTCGATTCCACCCGGCTGAAGACTGGGTTGTCCATTTCTGGTCTAAAACCTTGCCGGGGTAATAAATCTCAGTCCCGACGGCGGTAATCAACACATCTGGCTCTAGTAAGTTCACTTCGGTTGATAGTTTCTGATAAGACGTGATCGATCGTCCGGTTGAATAAACCAGCTTTACGCCGTTGACTTGACGACATTGCGTTAAGCGTTGATTGAGTTTGTCGAGGGCACGATCGTCGCCGACTAAAGTGTTATCTAAATCCGTCACTAATAGAAATTGGGTCACAGCTATCTCACAAACTCGCCGCTTCTGAGTTTAGCGATTGTCACGACTAAAATCTTCTAAATCTTGGGGAGTGTTGCAGTTGAATAAAATTTCTCGGTTTTCTAAACGTAATTCTTGAACCTGCTGATTGGCTAACCAAGATTGAAACGATCGTCCGCCTTGATCAATAAACTGCTGCAATTCAGATAAGCATTGACGGCGATAAAATCCGCAGAGCGGTTCCCAGCCTTTTTGACTGTGGGGCAACAGCGCGATCGTATCGGGTGAAATTGTCTCTAACTCGGCTGTCCATGATTGCAAAGTTTCGCCCCGCAATCGAGGTAGATCACACGCCAACAGCAATACCCAGTCGGTTTGAATGTACGTTAATCCTTGAGCAAAGCCCACTAACGGCCCTTGTTGAATATCTACGATCAGATGACAATGAGGAGGCACAACTGCACGATAGCGATCGCTCCAAGCCGTCACCACATAAATTTGATTAGTGCAGTGTAGTGCCGCTTCGCAAACTCGTCTCAGCAGAGGAACGCCCGAAATTTTAATCAGCGCTTTATCGCGGCCCATACGAGTACTTTGTCCCCCAGCCAGAACGATCGCGCTCAAAGAAACTTGGGAAATTGTAGGCGTTGAATCCATACTCTAGCGATCGAGTTCGACCCACTTATTTTTAGACAATAAACCGGACTTGATAGTGATGTGAGATTTAGGGATATGAAAGCGATCGGACAGCAGCTTGATTAGCTCTTTGTTGGCTTTACCGTCAACAGGTGGCGATTTCAAATGCACAGTCAAGCTTCCATCTGGCTGCTGTTCGATCTGTTGCTGTTTAGAATTTGGCTTCACCTTGACCCTTAAAATTTCCACTCATCCAAATCCCAAAACCGTTCTATAACTCTACTTTAGTGACTCAACGATCGAGGCAAGGGCAACTATGCAAAACGTCATTGCAGCGAGTGGCATTAGCCAAACTGATATCAGAATCCGCAAAACCTCCGTGACGGGCGAAGCGCCAAGGCTTCCAGCGATAATGTAAACTAACGCAAAACCTACCAGAAACAGAAACAATAGCTTCATCGCTTTAAAGGAAAGTTTAACGATCGGGCTATAGTTTGTGTTCTCAGGCTCAGGGGCACGATATCGACGATTGATTGGGTTAGCCATCGTCTCTAGTTCATCCAGTCGATACTGCATGGTGTGCAGTTGGGCTTGAAGTAGGTTGATCTGCGTCGTCAGGATTGCGATCGCGGGTGCCACTTCTGAAGAAATAACCTGAGGAGAAGGAATACCAGCCTGAAAAGGGGATGAGGGCATTGTTTGGGGGCTTAGATGACGCATAGGTGCAACTCCTAAATGTTTGAAGCGAGACAAAAAATCTCCTCACCTTGGCTTAATTGAGGCGTTTGAGGCACCTCCACCGCTATCATCTCGCAAGCCTAATATTTACGCCGTTTGATTATGTGTGATGCAGGTTTATCTGTCTGTGTCGGAATCGATCGATTTGTTGGAAAAAGTTGGATGTTCTCTATCTGCCTATTTAGTCATAGAGCGCTAAAGCGATGATTGATCGAAAATCACCCCCTTCAGCTTCCTGATTTAGCTTCACTAAATCATTACAATAGAGAGAAAAAATAATAACTGGCTGGCAAATGGGTGATGACGAAGCATTGGAGTTTGCAGATGAATGGGTTTTTGCAGCGATCGGGGAGCATTTTGACGACTTAACACGAGACATTTTTAAAGGAGTCTGGAATGGGCAAACCTATGAGCAGATAGCCCAAGCTTTGTGCTACGACGAAAGCTATATGCGTTATCTGGGTTCGTGCCTGTTTAGGCAACTCTCGAAGGCGCTCGGCGAAAATGTCAGCAAATCAAACTTTAAGGCAGCGCTCATCCGGCGACATCGCGCCAATCAAGCACCCGCTTCTGAGCCTTTGACGATCGCGGTCAATGCAAATTTTGTGGGTCGCGAACGGGCGATCGCCGACCTCAATCAGTTTGTCAGTCAGGGCGCAAAAATCATTGTCATTCAAGGAGAGGGCGGGTTAGGAAAGACAACTCTCGCCCGAAAATATCTTGACACTCAAGGGTTTGACCTGCAATTAGAACTGTGGATGCCCACCGAGCAAGAGAGCATTACCCCGGCTGAAAACATGGTCGAAGAATGGCTACGCAAAAATTTTAACGAGGAAACCGAACGAGATTTTGGCATTAACCTAGAGCGGCTGCGGCGCAAACTACGAGAACCCGATCGTCGCATTGGGGTGCTGATTGACAATCTAGAACCTGCTTTGAATGGGGAAGGCAGATTTATCGATACTCGTCGCCCCTATGTCGATTTGCTGCGAGTGTTGGCAGATTCTTCAGTGCGATCGGTGACGCTGATCACGAGCCGAGAGCGCTTATATGAACCCAGCGTGAGTGTCCAACCTTATCGCCCCGACAGCTTAAGCGAAGAGGATTGGAAACAGTTTTTTAGCAGCCGTCAAATTCGCACCGAGTCTGGGGCTTTGTCTGAGATGTGGCGCTCTTATGGCGGCAACGCTAAAGCGATGAAGATTCTCAGTGGCGCTATCTTGACCGACTCCGATGGCGATATCGAGACATATTGGCAAGAAAACAAAGATGATTTGTTAATTGAGCAAGAGCTAAATCATTTAGTTGCCAGTCAATTTACGCGATTGCAAACGGTTGATCTAGATGCTTATCAATTGCTGTGTCGATTAGGGTGTTATCGCTATCAAGATATTTCTTATATCTCAACAGAAGGCGTATTGTGTCTGTTGTGGGATGTGCCTTTAGAACGACGCAGACGAGTGATTAAATCACTGCAAGAACGATCGCTGCTCGAAGGGCGACGCGAACAAAAATATTGGCTGCATCCAGTAATCAGGGCAATGGCGATCGCGAGACTTAAAGCAAGTGATGAATGGACAACCACTCATCAAAATGCTGCCGAGTTTTGGATGCAGAGTGTCCAAATTGTGAACACGGTAGAAGATGCTTTAAGAGCGCTAGAAGCCTATCATCACTATCTAGAAATTAGTAACTTTGAGCTTGCCTGTAATGTCATTGTTGAGTTTAGAAACAGCCAGTGGGGTGAAGAAATTCCGTTAGGGTGGCTGTTTTATCGATTGGGCTTAATGGAACAAATGGTTTCTGCCATTAATCGAATTATCGATAACGTCACCTCAGATCACCGATCGGGAATGCTCTATAACTTACTGGGCTATATCTATCGCCTTGCTGGAAATTTTCAACAAGCGATCGAGTGTCACCAAAAAGCAGGAGACATTGCAGAAGCGTTTAACCAAGATCAATTCAAAGTTTCAACCCTGCTGAATTTAGGACTTTGCAAAAAAGACTTATGGGAAGTTGAGTCAGCGATCGGATATTTTAACCAGGTTTATTCGCTGAGTCAGCAAGATACGGTTCACTCAGGCTATCTCGTTTATTCTCAGTGCTGTCTGGCTTATTTATATTCCAGTACTGGGTTTGAGCAACCCGCTTTAGAGTTTGCTAATCAAGTTAATTCTGAAACCTTACTGAGTCAGCTTTCGACTTGGGGGGCGGGCTATAGCCTTCTCTATTTAGCAGCTACATATCGAAATGTGGGAGAGACGGCGCGATCGCTAGCGCTCTACCAAAAAACCATGTTGTATTCTGAAGAAAACCACTTCACCCAAATCAAAGCCAACGCCCTTCACGGCATCGCTCAACTCTATCGGGATCAACAAGCCTTTGAACCTGCGATTTCGCATCACCAGCAAGCGATTAAACTCTTGGGCAAAATTGGGGCTAAATGTGACCTCGCTGAAGCTTATTTGCAGCTTGGCATCACCTATCAAACGATGAGCCAAGCTGAAGAAAGTCGCATCCATTTCTATCGAGCCATGCGATTATTTACCGAGATGGAAGCCCCCAAGCGGGTCGAGCGAGTGCGCGGCTACATGTGACAAGACGCTGTAGGAGCATGGCACTGCCGTGCCCATTGTCCTGGCAAACAACCAATATTATTCAATGCACGATCGTTAGTTATGCACCACGATCGGAGTCCCTACCGAGGCCCAATCAAATAGCCGCTCGGCGTGATCGACTGCCACATTCACACATCCATGACTCACCGGAGTGCCAAAACTGTGATGCCAATAAGCGCCATGAATGGCATAACCGCCCGAATAATACATCGTAAATGGCACATCTGAAATGTCGTAATCGTCTCCTTGCATCCTTGCAATTTGCAGCTTTGACTGAATCTGAAAGACTCCGGTTAGCGTTGGCGTAGCTGCTTTGCCAGTTGAGACAATCACGGCACTAAACGGGGTTTTTCCTTGCCAAGCAATCAATCGCTGTCGAGTTAAATCGATTTCAATCCAGCGTTGATTTGACTTCTTTAACTTCGTCATCGCACTCTTAATCGGATTGGTTGCCTGTGCGATCGCAGTGGGTGGTATTTGCGTTGAAGCAGGTGCTGCAAAAACACTAAAAGAAATCATCATCAGTGTGGCACTTGCCACAGTTCCAGCGTTGTGTAACCAACGACGATTGATGAGGCACTTGATCATCAGTCCCTCCCATCCTTAATAATTTAATAATGTTTGAATATTAGTAAATGCAACCTTGCACCAACGCTTAGATCTCAGGCGGGGCACTACTATCGGGGCATGGCACCGGGACACGACCGAGACGCGGCAGTGCCATGTCCCTACCGTTCGTCAATCAAATTGGTATGAGATTAGCTACACTGCTCTTAAATCACATTCCGCATTGGCGAGATGTTTAACAACTTCATCAGAGTTTTGGCTTGCTGCGTCACTGCCTCCCAGTTCTGAGATTGCATCGCCTGTTGAGGAAACAAACTCCCGGCTAGACCGATCGCCACCGCTCCCGCCTCGATCAACGCTGGAGCATTCTCAAAAGTCACGCCCCCCGTAGGAATTAAAGGAATCTGCCCGATCGGAGCTTGCAGACTGCGAATATAGTTAGCGCCGCCTAGCGCCTGAACCGGAAACACCTTGACGCTGCTGGCCCCGGCTTGCCACGCTGTCACAATCTCAGTCGGAGTCAACGCACCCGGAATGATCGGAATGTCGCGATCGACCGCCATGCGAATCAGATCGACATTAATATGAGGCGTAAAAACAAACGCCACTTTTGCGGCGATCGCGCCTTGCAATTGTTCTAACGTTAATACAGTTCCGGTGCCGATCGTGCAGTCTGGCAACTCTGACTGAAGTTGGTGAATCAGCTTGGCAGGGCGATCGCTATCCCACGTAATTTCGATTAGCTTCATTCCCCCGGCTGCGACAGCTTTTGCCATTTGTCTGCCGAGTTCAAAGTCAGAGGCACGAATTACGGCGATCGCCCGTTGCTGACGCACGACAGTTAACCAGGATTGAATCTTCATTTCTTAAATATGTCCGAGACAAAAGTTAATTACGGCTTAACTAATGGATTCAACAATAAGCTGTTTTGTCCTAAAAATTGCAGAAACTCAGCCATTAGAAAGAAGCTGATTAAGTCGCTAGAAAGAGGAGATTTAAGAAATAAGTATCTAACATCATAAACAAAGCGAAAGATAGCTTGAGGAAATTAACATGGCACTCTATAAGATTAAAGACTTCGATCCAAACTATCGTGATCATTTTGATGGTCAAGATGTCAAAGATTTGGATCTCTACTCGGGTGATGAAAGAATCGGATCAGTCAACGACGTTTTAGTTGACGAAGAAGGACGCTTTCGCTACCTGATCATCAGCACAGGCGCATGGATCTTTGGCAAAAAAGTCATGCTTCCGATCGGACGTGCCCGCATCGACTACAACGCTCGTCGTGTTTATGCAGACGGTTTGACCAAGCAGCAAGCCGAAGCCCTACCAGAATTGACGGATGATCTCAAAATCGACCGCACCCACGAAGAGCAAGTGCGTAACGTCTATCGCCCTTCTGCCACAGGTGCTGCCAATGCTCTGGGTTCCACTCCCCTAGACACCCCGGTTGGATTAGAGTCCCCAACTCCCGTTGAAGGCATGGCCTATGCAGGCTCTTCGATGGGTGCGGTTGACACCACCTCTGATCGTCTAGACTACGATCGCGACACCTATGACTATGGTATGGATGCCGATCTCTACGACATTGACGAGAGCACAAACCCCAGTCTCAAACTCTATCAAGAGCGCCTCGTAGCCAATAAGAGCCGCCAGAAAACGGGTGAAGTCGCGATCGGCAAGCACGTCGAAACAGACACCGCCAGAGTTTCTGTGCCCATCGAAAAAGAGCGGGTCGTGATTGAGCGCAGCACTCCAACGGGTGGTACTGCTGTAACTCCTGGTAGCGCAACCTTCCAAGAAGGCGAAGTGGCACGCATGGAAGTCTACGAAGAAACGCCTGATATTCACAAAGAAGCGTTTGTGCGAGAAGAAGTGCGGGTGACGAAAGTCGTTGATCAAGACACCGTGGATGCTGAAGAGCAAGTTCGCCGCGAAGAACTCGACATCGACACTCAAGGTCGTCCGGTTGTTGAAGGCGATGCTAAGTCGCGAATCTAATCCCAATTTGATTGATGCGACAGATTCGGGTAGGGGCACGACCTGTCGTGCCCTCTACAATCGTTCGATCAGTCGTAATTTTTTCTGAAGTTGGCACAACATCCAAGCGGGCAGGGCTGGCTAACGGCTCTGTCCGCACCTCTATAAAAATCTGCCCCTATTAGATCTATGAATCGTGAAATTTCTGCAAAAGCACAGCCAGTTGATGATGCAACTCGTCGGTTAGCCCCTAGGTTGGACCAATTAAAAATGAAGCTACAGGGCTTTGCGGTGATCGACTCTGAGGGGCGATTGATTGGTGAGGTCAGTGATTTAATGCTCAACGACGAACAGCACTTGCACCTGGTCGTTTCTCAGCCAGATGTCAATTATGGACAGCGTTCTTTCTGGATTCCGAGTCGAGTGGTGAGTCGGGTGCGATCGCGCTCCAACACGCTTTCTGTCACACTCACTCAAGCCGACATCCAACACTTCCCGGAATATCAATCGTCTATGCAATCTTCAAATGAGTCGGATTCTGACGCGATCGCAACCAACCAACAAAGCCAAGAACTTGATCTAACTTCTTTAGAAGGGTTAGAAAATCAGCCTACTGTTGCTAGGGCACAGGGATTAATTGATCCTACAAACCTACCCAAAGCAGTTTCGCGAGAAGTGGTGCAAGAAGAGACCATTCGACTTTTAGAAGAACGATTAGCGGTTGACTATAACAGACATAAAATTGGCGAAGTAATCATTCGTAAAGAGGTTGAAATTCGCATCATTGAAGTTCCAGTTCGGCGTGAAAAACTGATTGTTGAGCAGATTAGTCCCGACTATAGACAGTTAGCAGAAATCGATCTAGGGCAAGGCGAGATCGAGGGTGTAGAACTGAGAAATTATCAATCGAATGGTTCACAAACTAAGGGCAATCACTTAACCGTTAGCGGTGAGTTTAATTCGCCTAAAACGGGTGCCTGGTTGCTTGACTCGATCGCACATCAAGCGCACCATAGCTGCAAAAAGATTCGCATCGAAATTGAGGTAGAAGACCCTACTCATTTTGATTTATATCAAGGCTGGTTCGATCGCTGCTCAATTCGTGAAGAACAGCCCGATTAATCGGATTTGTTCCCAAAATTGGGACGATTCTCAGCCCACGGCTGCACCGCTTCGATCTGTGCCGCCAATGAGAGAATCGTCACCTCATCGGCAGGGCGACCCACTAGCTGAATGCCGACGGGCACCCCATTGTTATCAAACCCCGCAGGTAGCGAGATGGCGGGCTGTCCGCTGACGTTAAACGCGGGGCAAGGGGCGATCCATTGACTGATCCGCTCGATCGTCGCTGCCGAACTGAGCTTTGCCCACGCTCCGACTCGAATGGCGGGGTGAAAATAAGTGGGCGTTAACAGCACATCAAACGGTTCGATCATCTGGACGACTTGCCGAGCAAAGCGCTGAAGTTGATGAACCGATCGCACATACTGACTCGCCCTCGTAAACCGTGCTCTCAGCCACAGCCAGCGATTCACGCGCTCTAAAAAAAACGGGGGAATGCCAACATCCGTTTGGGTGCGCCAAGTTGTCACAAAGGGTTCTATCAAATCGCCAAAATCGGGGATTATTGACTCGACTTCATGACCTAGCCCTTCGAGCAGACGCGCCACTTTTAGGGTGGCATTTTGACAGATTGGATCAGCATCTCCGATCGGCAAAATTGATGTGATGCAACCAATTTTTAGTTTGCCAGGAGCCTTCTGAGTCGCAGCTAAAAAAGACGGGTCAGGGTTAGCAAGCCAATAAGGATCTCCAGTCACATAGCCTGCCGTCACATCTAAAAATGCAGCAGCATCTGCAACGGTGTGTGTAAGCGCCCCATTGACCGCACAGCCGCCTAAATAGTCGCCCACTGGCGCATTAGAGATTCTGCCGCGCGAAGGCTTTAGCCCCACAAGACCGCAACAAGCCGCCGGGCCGCGAACCGAACCGCCTCCATCAGAGCCTTGCGCGATCGCACAAAAGCCTGCGGCAACGGCGGCGGCCGATCCCCCACTTGACCCACCCGGCGTATAGTCTAAATTCCAAGGGTTGCGGGTCGGCGGAAAGCCAGGTGGTTCTGTGTAAGGAAATGAGCCAAGCTGAGAGGTTGCCGTCTTGCCTAAAATGATGAAGCCCGCCTGCTTGATTTTTGTAACGACTGAATCATCGTGTTTAGCAACGTTTTTTTGCAGGGCAATCTTCACCCCAAATGAAAGTGGAACATCGGCAACAGGATTGAGATCTTTAATGCCGATCGGAACGCCAAAAAAAGGCGGTAACTCTGAGATATCACCCGTTAGCTGCTCGGTTTTGGCTTTAGCATCTGCGATCGCGCGATCGGCTATTACGGTAAAAAAGCTGCCTAACTGCGAGTCTAGCTGCTGAATGCGTTCTAAATAAAGTTGGGTGAGTTCGAGAGGAGACACGTCTCGATCGCGAATCAGCCGCGCTTGGTCTAGGGCTGAAGTAAAGGCTAAGTCAACTAAATCCATGCCGATGATCTCAGAGAAAAGGGCCAAAAGAACTGCCGCCGATCGTACCTTCAGTTTAAAAGACTGCAAAAGGAAACGTTAGCATTGCTGCACATCGGGATGATTTGGGTAGGGACAATCCCCCCGTGGTGCCCTCCGTCAGGGATAGGCACGGGGCGCTACCCCTACAGCCATTTTATCCCCTCATTCTGCAACACCAAAACGTTCTCACACTGGTAGGGTTCATCAACACAAAATTCGTTCTATTCTCTCTTGAGAAATCATTCAAAAGGAGAGTCAGCGAATCTTGAGAATTGCTTAAGCTTAACTCAGCGATCGCGCTAAACTTTGTTAGAAACACGAAGTCGCACGCTTTCTGTCTTAGCACTCAGAGGTATGCAGTGGATTTAGGGATCATCGAAACGCTCACTCCAATGTCTCAAGGGTCTCCAGAACCGATTACTGGAACCGAATCTTTATTTCCCCTGGTGACTGAGCCAGATCCTAAAATTCCTAAAGATGCGCTTCGGACTAGCTTAAAAGCTTCGACGATCGATGGCGTGTTTGCAACAGTTTTCTCCAACATTGTCGGGGGTGTGCTGCTCAGTAACTTTTTAGTCGAGTTACACGCCAGTCCGGTCGAAATTGGGCTGTCGGCATCGATTCCCATGTTGGCAAACTTGGTTCAGCCTTTGGGCGCTTATTGGGGTGATCGTACTCGCAGCCGCCACATGTATTGCTTTTGGATTTATACCCCGGCTCGTCTGATCTGGCTGCTGCTGGTGATCGGCATCGCGATCGCGAGTTGGGGGCAGTTAGATTCACATCTGCTCGTGCAGTGGACGCTGCTGATCGTCTGTGTCACTTACGCGTTAGGAGCCTTGGGCAGCGCTGCCTGGTTGAGTTGGCTGGCGGCGTTAGTGCCTCGACGACTGCGAGGGCGATATTTTGGGATTCGTAACAGCGCTGCCAGTTTAACCTGTCTGATCTCAGTGCCGATCGCCGGAGTGATTGTCTCTACTTATCCGCGTGGCACCATTGAAGGTTATGGCTTTGTCTTGCTGTTGGGCATCATTATGGGGCTGGTAAGTTTGGGCTATCAGTGTTTGATGGTGGATGTCAATCCGCAAACTCAAAAACGATTGGCCGGGGTCACTGTTCAAGATGTCACTGCGCAAGAAGGGACGATCGCGCCCGATCAGCCTTCGGGGATTAAATCTGTGTTCGCCTCACCAATTCTACAAGACGGAAACTTTTTGCGCTTTTTGGTCTACTTTGGCGTGTGGATGTTTGCCGTCAATCTGAGTGCGCCATTTTTCAACTTATATATGTTGGATAATCTGTCGATCGATGTCGCTTGGGTGACGGCTTATAACAGTCTGACGGCGGGGGCAAACCTGGTGATGCTGCTTTTTTGGGGCAAACTCGCCGATCGCTTTGGCAACCGAGCTTTGCTGCTGCTAGTCGGAATTCTGGTTGCTGTCACGCCGCTCTTTTGGCTGGCAACTGGGGCAAACGCGATCTCGATCTGGCTGTGGCTGCCGTTGCTACATATTCTAGGGGGCGGAACCTGGGCTGCGATCGACCTATGCAACAACAACATTCAACTGGGTATTGCTCCGGTTAAACATCAAGCGGCTTACTTTGCAGTGGCGGCAGCGATCGCGGGTGTCAGTGGTGCGTTAGGAACCACTGCGGGCGGATATCTTGCCCAATTTGCTGATTATGGTGGCATACCGGGGCTATTTGCGCTCTCTAGTGTGGTGCGGTTAATTGCGCTGTTGCCGTTGGTGTCTGTGCATGAGGAGGGAGGGCAATCGATCGGGCAAGTCATCAAAGCACTGCTGCCATCAAAAACAGAGCCGATCGACCTACAACTCTCTGAGGAGCCTTGAAGTTAGATACCTTGTTCAACTTACTGCATTAGGTTTCACGCATCCACTCCAACGACGGTTTTCGCTGTGATTTTACACAGTCCTGCAAATATAAATTAATCAAACTTTGATAAGAAACACCTGTTTCCTCAGCTAAAGCCTTAAAGTACTCGACCACTTCCTCTTCAAGCCGAATTGTCACTTGCTTCTTAAGCTTTTTGATGTACGGATTCTTCACAGATTGAGAGAAATCATACTCATCTTTCATAAAAGAAAACTCTGATGTAAATGTCGTCATTAAGTTAGATGCGCTGGGAAGTGAGAGGCTTCTGACCTACCAAGAATCTCACTTAAAGCGATCGGCTAGATCATTACGTGCTGAAAAAATCAGAGTCACACTCTTTTCACGCTCACCTGCCAATCATTATCCACTTTTTGGACGTGAAGGCTAGGAACACTCTGAAGTAGCTCAATCAATTTGATACCAGGACATATACTTCGCATTGAAACCCGTATCGGTTGCTTGTAATAATCGCAAAACTTTTTGCTCAATACCGCAATCGTCACAAATTTCTTCGGATTATTTGCTGTCAAACTTCTGATGATCTCTGCCAAAGCTATCTCTAAATCATTTGCTGATTCGATCTCAGGAACCAAGTTTAGTTGATGTTCTGAAATCTTTTGAGCGTGGCAAGGAACGTTCTCTTCAGCGCCTTCAGCTTTCAACATTGTCAATAAACGCCCGTCAACTTTCCAAGGTCGCTTAATTCTGTACTGGATTAAGATTGCCTGAGACTGTTGAAGATCAGGGACTATTGCTTGAAGAAGAGCCACATAAAACTCTTGGGGTACTTGAGTATCGTAGATTGAAAAACGTCTGCTACTTCTGAGAAAACCTCTCAAACCGTCACTACAGCCTTGAACTTTTGCCACTTCTTCAGGTGACACTTCATACTTTTCATAAAATAACTCGGTGAGCCTAATCACCCTAATCCAGGGACTGCCGTTCCTTTGAGATTCAAGGACGATAAAGTTTTCCAGTTCTTCGAGTAGCTGTTGTAACGATAAAAATGAGGACGAATTTTGGTTAGGCTCATCCATTGTGCTGAACTAAACTCAAATGACGATATTAATGACCTATAGCTACAGGCGCAGTGCTGAGTATTCCATGATTCTCCGAGTGCGACTTTCCTCACCGAAAAAACCCTGATCTATTCAGGTGACTTTACAAGCAAAGTTTCCTTGAAAGCTCTGACGATCGCGCTCCAAAACCGCTCCAACTTTTAGCATCCTGAGTATGATGAGGAAAGCGTTCAGGGGCAAAACTTTAGATATGAGAGATCGCATTGAGCAACTGACGCAGAATCTCAGCCAAACGATCGTCGGTAAATCTGAGGCAATTCGCCTAGTGTTGGTTGCCTTGCTATCGGGAGGTCACGCCCTTCTAGAAGATGTCCCTGGGGTCGGCAAAACCCTGCTGGCCAAGTCTTTGGCGAAATCGATCGACGGTCGGTTTCAGCGCGTGCAGTGTACGCCCGATCTGCTGCCTAGTGATGTCACAGGCACCAATATTTGGAATCCTCGATCGGGTGAGTTTGAGTTTATGGCGGGCCCTGTCTTTGCCAACATTCTGCTGATGGATGAGATCAATCGCGCCACCCCTCGCACCCAATCTGCGCTGCTAGAAGTGATGGAAGAGAAACAAGTGACAGTCGATGGCGTGTCTCGATCGGTGCCCCAACCATTTTTTGTGATTGCGACTCAAAACCCGATCGAATATCAAGGCACCTTCCCGCTTCCAGAAGCTCAGATGGATCGCTTTGCTCTGTCTTTATCGCTCGGATATCCAACTGAACGCGAAGAGTTGCAGATGTTGCATCGACTTCAAGACGGGCACACGTTTCAAGAACTCCAGTCCTGTATCTCGCTGGCAGAGGTGCAAGAGCTTCAGCGTCTCTCTGGTCTGGTGAAGGTTGAAACCTCGATTCAGCAATATATTCTTAACTTGGTGAGAGCGACGCGAGAAGATGAAGAAATTACGCTAGGGGTCAGTCCTAGAGGCACAGTAGCGCTGCAAAAAGGGGCACAGGCGCTAGCGTTTTTAGATGGCAGAGACTACGCAATTCCTGATGATGTGAAAGAACTTGCGCCTTGTGTGCTGGCACACCGAATGATTCCGACCGGAGGCAGGAGAGCGAGGGGAATTGTCGATCGTCTCCTGCGATCTGTTGCGATTCCCTAATCTTCGTCGGTTGGGCGCATGGCTTCTCGTGCTAACACAGCCAAACCCGCTACCCCCATACTGACAAACCAGACATACTGATACCAATAATGTTGGATCTGAGCGGTTGGGGTCAATTCAGGGTGCAATGTGCAGAGATAAAATAGCAGAAAGATCATCGTCAGACCGCCAAACCCGGTGAAGGTCAGCCCCATCAAAATCCGAGCGGGTCTGAGGTCGTCGTCGGTGATGTCGTCAATGTCAATTTCTGCCAGTCGATCGAGAGACTCGTCTGCAACTTGCGAGGCTTCACCCAAATTCATCGCCATCTCTGACGGCAGCAGAGGGGCGATCGCGCTCACGGTTTTGACGCGCAGCGATCGCTCAGTATCCCGCAAAAGCTCTAAAGGTTTGCGCGCTAGGGGTTCAGCAAACTCAACTCTATCGGACATTTTAGGATCAAAATCCATATCGCTCACCGAATCAACTTTTATCAATTCTAAAGGAGTCAGAGACTTTGGTTGAGATTCACCCTTGTTTTTGCAGTTCGTCAAGTTTGGCGAGAACTTCTCGACTGTGAACGATCGGATTCACCCCGGTAAAAGTGGCTTTAAGGATTCCTTGCGGATCGATGATGAACGTGTGCCGAGATGAAACAATGCCCATCCAAGAACCGTAGGCTTTGCTGATTGCGCCAGTGGTGTCGGCGAGAAGCGGAAATTTTAGCCCTTCAGAGTCACAAAATTCTGCGTGAGACTCAACATCATCAGCGCTGATGCCAGCGATTTGGGTATTGCGATCGAGATACTGCGGCATATCTTGCTGAAACTTGCGGGCTTCGATCGTGCAACCCGACGTAAAATCTTTGGGGTAGAAGTAGACGACGAGCCATTTTCCGCGATAGTCTGCCAGCGAGACGTTGCCGTCGCCCGTGTTGGTTGGCAGCACAAATTCTGGAGCGGGTATATCGACGAGAGGTAACTTACCGCCTAAAGCCAGCGCATTGGGTGTAACGGTAAAGGCAGTAAGCAGAGTCAAGCAGCAAACTAATAAAGCTTTAAGCAGGGTTCGGCGAAGCATGAGATAAATTTAAAGACTCTTAATAAAAGTTTACCTTAGTAGTTAACGCTTACCAAATTCTGCTTGAACACTTGATACAACTCAAATATGTTGCGGGGCGATCGTCAAATTTATACCAGTGATGGGTTGAATACGGTTTCAGAAAAAGTAACGATCGCTAATTTACTCTGTCTGATCTGATATAAATTGACCATAAATTGAGCTACCAACGGTGTAGAAGCTGAGGAGTGATTTATGAGTCAGAGTTGGCGTGGATTGGATTGGTTGCCAGGAGTGCTTGCAGGAACCGCAACAGTTGCGATCGTGGTCAGTTATCAACAGGCTGCCTCAGCCTTGACCTTCGCTGAGGTTCGCAAAATCGCAGTTCCCGTTACGGTGATGATTAGCGATCAAACTGGTGGCGGATCTGGAGTCATTGTTGCCAAACAGGGAAACACTTACACAGTTTTAACCAACCGTCACGTAGCTGATAAGGATACCGCTTACCGCATTCAAACTTCTGATAGCGATGTTCATGAGGCAGCCAGAGTAGTTAAGCGCTTTCAGGATGTTGACTTGGCTGTTTTACAGTTCGATAGTGCCAAAAACTATCCAGTTGCCACTTTGGGAAACTCTGGTCTAAGTAGTGTGGGCGATACAGTTTTTTCCTTTGGCTATCCTGGAATTTACGATCGCAAGGCTAATACTTTTGAGCAAAGGTATCGTGATTCTGAAGGCATCGTTCTAGATCTCAATGCACAAAATGGTCAAGGATATCTTATTAAACACCGTGCCGATACTCCACGCGGTATGAGTGGCGGTCCTACGTTTGATGCGAAAGGTCGGTTGATTGCAATCAATGGCTTGGTTGGTACAAGCAGTATCTCTAAAGACATACCGCCTGAAATCGATGAGAAAGGTCAGATTCCTATCTACGAGGGCAAAGTTGAACTTAGAATTTACACTGGTGAGTATTTCTCAATTCCCATCAATACAGCGATCGCCCAGCTAACCAAGGCGGGAATTAATGTTTCAAACCTGAAGATAGACAAAACCCCACCGCCGAATAATAGTGAACGCATAGCTAATCCTAAGAATGCTGGAGATTTCTATCTTCGCGCCAGCATTTCTCGTCAAAAGGGAGATGTTCGCTCCGCGATTAATGATTACAGCAAAGCGATTGAGTTAGACTCGAATTTTATTGATGCTTATTTTAGTAGGGGCGTAGCTTTTGCGGAAGTGGAAGACTGGTCAAAAGCTATTGCTGACTTTGAGGAAATCATTGCTCGCCCTTCAGGTGATCTCAAGATATATGCCTACAGCAACCGAGGGGCAGCCCGTGCTGCATTGGGTGACAGACAGGGTGCGATTGAAGATTACACCCAAGCCATCCGCCTTAACCCCAAAGAAGCTTCTGCCTATTACAACCGAGGGGTAGTACACTCCGACTTGGATGACAAACAGGGTGCGATCGAAGATTACACTCAAGCCATCCGCCTTGACCCCAAAGACGCTTCTGCCTACACCAATCGAGGGGTAGTCCGCGCCGAATTGGGTGACAAACAGGATGCGATCGAAGATTACACCCAAGCCATCCGCCTTGACCCTAAAAACGCTCTTGCCTATTACAACCGAGGTAGAACGCGCTCAGAGTTGGATGACAAACAGGGTGCGATTGAAGATTACACCCAAGCCATCCGCCTTGACCCTAAATACGCTGCTGCTTACAACAACCGAGGGGTAGTGCGCTCTGACTTGGATGATAAACAGGGTGCGATCGAAGATTACACTCAAGCCATCCGCCTTGACCCTAAAGACGCTTCTGCCTACATCAATCGAGGGATATCCCGTGTCAACCTGGGTGACAGACAGGGTGCGATTGAAGATTTTACTCAAGCCATCCGCCTTGACCCCAAATCTGCTTCTGCTTACTACAACCGAGGGAACGTGCGCTCAGAGTTGGATGACGAACACGGTGCGATTGAAGATTTTACTCAAGCAATCCGCCTTGACCCCAAATCTGCTTCTGCTTACCACAACCGAGGGGTATCCCGTGTCAACCTGGGTGACAGACAGGGTGCGATCGAAGATTACACTCAAGCAATCCTCCTTAAGCCTAAATACGCTGCCACCTATTACAACCGAGGGAAAGTGCGTTTCGACTTGGGTGACAAACAGGGTGCGATTGAAGATTACACCCAAGCCATCCGCCTTGACCCTAAAGACGCTGTTACCTATTATCACCGAGGGAAAGTGCGCTTCGACTTGGGTGACAAACAGGGTGCGATCGAAGATTTCGCCCAAGCAGCCCGCCTTGACCCCAAACTTGCTACGGTTTACTACAACCTAGGTAGAGTGCTCTTCAATCAGGGCAACAGACAGGGTGCGATTGAAGCTTACACTCAAGCCATCCGCCTTGACCCTAAATCTGCTACGGCTTACTACCACCGAGGGAAAGTGCGCTCAGAGTTGGGTGACAAACAGGGTGCGATCGAAGATTACACTCAAGCCATCCGCCTTGACCCTAAAGACGCTTCTGCTTACAACAACCGAGGGAAAGTGCGTTCAGAGTTGGGTGACAAACAGGGTGCGATCGAAGATTACACTCAAGCCATCCGCCTTGACCCTAAAGACGCTTCTGCTTACAACAACCGAGGGAAAGTGCGTTCAGAGTTGGGTGACAATCAAGGCGCGCTTGAAGATTATATTCAAGCCATGCACCTTGAAGCCATCGAAAAAATTCAACTGTACTAGCCGAACTGTCTACAGCTATTGTCTTTGTCTTACGATGGACTCAGAAAGCAAAAATCTGGAGGAGGAAACTGCTCTCATGCCTCATCCCAACCTCAGCAGCGAGGAAATCGCTCAACGTGGTGAAGAACTATACCAGAAGCATATTCGTGCTCAAGTCGAAACAACGGAGAATATCGGCAAAATCATTGCGATCAACCTCACCACAGGCAATTACGAGATTGATAAAGACCTGCTTGTGGCTTGTCATCGCTTAAAAGCCAACCAACCCGATGCCGTCACCTGGGTAGAGCGAATCGGCTATGATGCCGTCTATGCGATCGGTGGCACATTAGTTAAGACAGCAGAGTGATCAGCGGGACAGTGGTTGGGCTTCAGGCACGCATGGTCATCATTTTGTATTCTTCCGAACGTGCAGAAGTAGGAGATGCGAAAATAACTATGGCAGAATTGAGGGATGAGCTATCTTACCGACTACCGAACAAAACTTCACCAGTGTTTACGTCTGCCAGATGCTCTCTAACTTTTATCGAAGCGTTGAACTGTTTCGATTTAACGATCGAACTGGTGAAATATACATCTTTGCTGGTGAAGAACTGCAAGTCGTAATTTCTCGTGATGGAAAGTGGAGATTCATATTATGAAGCCAAATTATGACGTGATGAGCAATGCAGAACTGAGAGCCTACTGCCTTGAGCATCGAGAAGATATGAGTGCGCTAGAAGCTTTCTTTGCTCGTCGCAGTCCTGATTCTGAGGCGGTTTGGTTTTCTCCACCTAAAACACTAGAAGAATGGAAGCAGCAAGAAGAAGTGTTTCGAGCAGAGATTGAGAAGCGATCGCAGAAACCTAATTGACCCGAAGAAATCTTAATGGAAAAATTTGATGTGGTAATCGTGGGTGGTGGCCCTGCTGGTGGACAATGTGCCCGCATTTTGGCTCGATCGGGTCGAAAAGTTTTGTTGATCGAACGCTTTAAAGACTTTACTAAAAATAGTTTTTCTAGCGCTGGAACGCCTCTTGAAACATTAGAAAAATTTGATCTACCTGAAAAAGTGGTGGGTAGTTTTTGGAATCAATTAGTGATTGTTACGTCTAATAAACGTGGAGTTTGGCAATCTGAGAAGACTCTAGGAAGTGTTTTAGATTTCACGAGACTACGAGAATTTTTAGCTGAAGAAGTGACTAATCACGGCGGCGAAGTTTGGATGGGATGTCGATATGTTAGTCATTTAACTAACGACAACGAGAGTTTAGTAACGATTAAAAATAATTTAATAGACGAAGAGATTTCAGTTACTACAAAAGTTTTAGTTGACGCGACCGGGCCTAACCGATCGCTGATCCTTCAAAAAGGTGATCCTCAACCTAAATTCACAACTGGAACTGGAGTTGAATATTTGATCGAAGTTGACGATGAATCTTATCAAAAGCGCTCTAAAGCATTAACGTTTTTCTTAGGTCATAAATGGATTCCTAAAGGCTATTCTTGGATCTTTCCAATGGAAGCAAACAAATTAAAAGTGGGGGCAGGAATCGTTCAAGGTGAACATAAAGTAGTCAAAGAAACTGAACCTCTAAAACACTATATCGAACTGATTATTCATGACTATATTAAGCCAGAATTCTACAAAATTACTGATATTCACGGTGCAACTGTTAAATATAGTATGGGATTGAATGATGTCTATAGTCGAGACAATTTAATCGCGATCGGAGACACCGTTTCAACCATCAATTTTTTGGGTGGCGAAGGGATCAGACACGCGATGCTCAGTTCTGAGATTGCTAGTCGATATATTGCAGAGTATTTAGAAGGTCAAAGAAAAGACTTCAACGGCTATCAAGAAGAGATGCACAAAACATTCTTGGCGAAGTGGAAAGTCTCAGAAAAATTGGGTATGAAAAAATATCTAGAAGACACTGATACTTTAATTGATAAAGTCGTATCTTATCTAGAGCCGATGACGCTAGAAGACATTGTAGATGTTCTGTTCTATTACAAATTTGAGAAAGTTTCTAAAGGGTTTTGGCCCTATTTGTTGAGGAAAATTCGCTCGTTTTTTAAGCCTTTTAAGAAGGTTTAAGTCAACGTGAATTCGATGAAGCTTTTCGCTATCCGGGCTGCCCCCTAAATCCCCCAATTTGGGGGACTTCAAGCCAAAATTTCCGGTTCAAAGTCCCCCAGAATTGGGGGATTTAGGGGGCTGAAGCGCTGAAGAACGCAGCGAACTGACGTTAAGTCAAAATCGCACCGCCCATTAAACGCTGATAGCGATATTCAAGTTCGGCTTTCATCGCTGCCCATTTTTCTAGAGTGGGGTCTTTCTCGATCGTTCTCTCTGCCGCATCTCTCGCAAGTTCCAACACTTCTTGATCTTCGACTAAACTTGCCAGCGCAAAATCTGGTAAACCTGATTGTCGAGTTCCCAACACTGCACCTGGGCCTCGAAAGCGCATATCCATTTCTGAGATGAAAAACCCGTCTTGAGATTGCTCTAACACCTTGAGCCGTTGACGAGCCGTTTCGGTTTTAGAACTGCTCATCAGCAGACAAAATGACTGAGCTGCCCCTCGACCGACTCGACCGCGAAGCTGGTGTAGTTGTGACAGCCCAAAGCGATCGGCGTGTTCGATCAGCATGACTGACGCGTTGGGCACATCAACCCCCACTTCGACCACTGTTGTAGACACCAGAATTTGAGTTTGGTTCTCTCGAAATTGAGTGATTGACTCGTCTTTCTCAGCAGAGGTCATTCGCCCATGCAGCAAGCCGACTTTGAATTCGGGAAAGACCTTTTCTTGAAGTTCTTGATGTTCGTCGATCGCAGATTTCAAATCCAATTTTTCTGACTCTTCAACTAAAGGCAAGACCACATAAATCTGGCGACCCTGCGCGACTTCACGACGCATTAGCTCATAGGCTTTTAACCGTTCTCGCCCCACTAGAACGGTGGTTTTAATCGCCTTTCGACCCGGCGGCAGTTCATCAATTTGACTGACATCTAAATCGCCGTGAAGCGTCAACGCCAGCGTTCGAGGAATGGGTGTTGCAGTCATCGTCAACACATGAGGATGCTCACCTTTTTGCTGAAGTTTCGCGCGTTGCTGAACGCCAAAGCGGTGCTGTTCATCAATCACCACTAACCCCAAACGATTGAAGTTCACCGTGTCTTGAATCAGTGCATGAGTTCCGACGAGCAAGGGCAATTCTCCGGTTTCAAGCTGGGCGTGAATTTCGCGACGTTTTGCTGCTTTGGTCGAGCCTGTCAGCAACTCCACAGGCAGATTCAGCAAGTTAAACCAACTGACCAATTTTCGATAGTGCTGTTCTGATAAAACTTCAGTTGGAGCCATTAATGCGCCTTGATAACCCGACTGAATTGCGGCTAGAAGAGCGATCACGGCAACCACGGTTTTTCCTGATCCCACATCGCCCTGAACTAAGCGATTCATTGGGACGGGTTTTTGCAAATCATTCAGAATGTCGTTGACGACTCGATTTTGAGCGTTTGTGAGTTCAAAAGGCAATTGTTTGTAGAAATCATCAATCAGCTTTCCGGTTGGGGCAACTACGGCACTGGCTTGGATTTGCTGCTGATTTTTGCGACGGTTGAGCAAGCCCAGTTGCAGATAGAAAAATTCATCAAACACGAGGCGACGACGGGCAGATTCTAGCGCGTCACTGTCTGGCGGGAAGTGAATTTGAGCAATTGCCTCGGCGATGCCAATCAAGCCATATTCGTCACGCAAGCCTTTGGGAAGCGCTTCTTGAAGTTGCTCGATCGCTCCCAGCGCCGTGATCATCGTCCGTCGAACTAATTCTGCGCCAACACCCTCTGTTAGGGCATAAATGGGTACAATTCGCCCTACCGTAAACGAATCGATCGCATCATCAGCCTGACCTAAAATCTCTAAATCAGGCGCGTCTAAGGTCATCCCAAACTTGGTTTCTTTGACCAATCCTGATGCTGCGATCGTTGCCCCGACGGGATATTGACGCTTCTGTTGTTCTTGCCAACCGCGATTGCTGTAGCGGGTTCCGGCAAAAAAGCGGCTGATTTTCATCTGTCCGGTCGAGTCGCGAATCACGAGTTCGACGATCGTCAACTTACTATTGCGTGGGCTGGTAAAGCAACTACAGCTTTTGATGGTGCCGATCAGGGTCACGGTTTCACCCGCTTGTAGCTCTCTAATCGTCACCTGACGAGCATAGTCAAGGTGATCGCGTGGATAGTAATAGAGCATATCTCGCACAGTGAGCAGCCCTAATTTTGCCAGCTTCTCACCGCTTTTGGTGCCAACTCCGGGGAGATAGGTGAGGGCTTGATCGAGCGAGATGCTGCGGTTGGATTCGACGATCGGACTCGTGCGAGGAGCAGCAACCACTTTTTTAGCGGCAGGCTGGACTGAGGGTTCTATCGATTTTTTTGCTGTGTCATCGGCTGCCTTTTTGACCTGGTAGAGGAACCGTCGCGTCTCTGCAACCAAATGCTGACGCTGAGAAAATGTCAGATCACCATATTTGGCAAACTGCGAGGCGATTTCTTGACAGCGTTCTCGATCGGGGCTAGGCAATGCCGCATCCGGTTGACTGAAATTGAGATGCAAAAATTCGCCGAAGTGGTATTGATTTCCCTCCAGGTTATTAAATCCATGCTCTGCCTCAACCGACAAAGCTTTTTGCAATCTCACCAGATCCATCATTAAAAGAGCAGACCTCCTGCATGAATAAAATTCTCGATATAAGCTCTCTCAGATTTCGCTCCGTTCAGGTCGGTTTGTGCCCCCTAAATCCCCCATTCTGGGGAACTTTGAGAAGACTTGCGGTTTCAAAGTCCCCCAGAATGGGGGATTTAGGGGGCGTTTCCGAATTCGTGCAGGAGGTCTAGTGAGGGATTAAAAATAGAGTCTATGGACTATTTTTAACCATTTATTGAACCATTTGCTTCGATGAAGTCTAGCAAAATTTGTTGATGAGTTGCGCCCATCGGTCGAACTTGGTTAGCTCGATCGGAGAAACATTCTCCTCGCACAATATCATCTCGCGAAAGCAATCCCAGATCCCACCCTTCCATTAAAACAAGCTTCTCCAGCCCAACCGTCAGCGGTGCGTGGAAGACGTGACGAATCACTTTTTCATCGGCGTAGTCCTTGAATCTAGTCACACTCGGCATCGTGTAGCCAATTTCTTCAATCAATTCTCGCACAACGGCGACTTCTGAGCTTTCTCCTGGCTCAATGTGTCCCCCAAAAAAGCCCCAACAACCTGGATGGACAATGCGGGGATCGTTGTCTCTAAGCTGCATCAAAAATCGGTTCTCTCGATAGAGAATGGCGATCGCCACCTGAATCCGATCGTCGCTCCCATTATCCATGCGATTCATCCCGGCACACTACACTTTATTGGCTGAAACGGGTTCGGTGGCTCCTTCTTGCTCAATATAAACTGACCCTCGATCCTGACCATTCAATAGAATACTCTGATAGCGGACTTTTCCGGTGACTTTTACCTCAGTTCCGGGGGCGAGGGGCGCACTTTTTGCCACCACCCAAACTTTGCCCGTTGCGTCTTGAAGCTCATAGGCACTCAGACCTGCTAGCGGCGCTTGAGCACCAACTTTGCCCTGTAAGTGAACTGTAAAATTTGTTTTCTGCTTTTGCAAATCGCTGATTTTGGTGGTGCTAAGGTCTAGGGTCGAAAGCATCGCTTCAGGACGAAGCTGCGTCTCATCAGCCTGTAAAATCGGACGACTACAGCCCAATAACCCAACCAAAAGAGACAGCCCAAACCCGCGTGTGAGAATTGAGAAGTGCGATCGCATGGCTCACCTAACTGCTTTAAAGAACGTCTGCTTCACCATTAGAGTTTGATTTAGCCGCGTTGAAGGACTAGCCGAAAGGCATTACAAGGTAGACTGAATTTGCGAAACTAGGACAAGTTTGTTGATGTGCTAACACACATCTCCCTATTTTTGCTCAACGATCGTACTCTTCCCTGAACTAAAAGATACCCGAAGTATTCAGAATTTTGGATTCGGTCTTTTAACTCAAAATTTATCGCTCACCTTTATGACAGCCCAACTTCTCGACGGCAAAGCTCTGGCTCAACGAATGCAGGCAGAGTTAGCCCAACAAGTCAAAGTTTTGCAAGCAAATCACAAGCGTCCGCCAGGTCTAGCAGTTCTGATGGTGGGCGACAATCCAGCGAGTGCTGCCTATGTGCGAAATAAAGAACGGGCTTGCACGATCGTCGGGATCGCTTCTTATGGCAAACATTTTCCAGCCGATGCGACTCAAGCCGAGTTAGAACAGACTATCCACGAACTCAACCAAGACGATCGGGTAGACGGCATTTTAGTCCAGTTACCCCTCCCCGCTCATCTCGATTCTGTAGCGCTGCTCAATCAAATCGATCCCGATAAAGATGCAGATGGGTTACACCCCTATAATCTTGGGCGTTTGGTGCGCGGCGAACCCGGCTTGCGAAGCTGCACGCCTGCGGGTGTGATGCGGCTTTTAGAAGAATATCAAATTGATCTCAGCGGCAAACAAGCCGTGGTCATCGGTCGGAGTCTTTTGGTCGGCAAACCGATCGCGCTTTTGCTGCTCGAAGCAGACGCGACGGTGACGATCGCGCACTCTCGATCTCACGATTTGGGGGCGATCGCTCGCAGTGCCGACATTTTAATTGCAGCCGTGGGTCGCCAAGGGCTAATCACGCCTGAGATGGTTAAACCGGGCGCTGTTGTCGTCGATGTCGGCATTAATCGCATCACCGACGCAACGGGCAAAAGTCGATTAGTGGGAGACGTTGACTTTGAGGCAGTCCAACCCGTTGCCGGATATTTAACCCCAGTTCCAGGCGGAGTTGGCGCGATGACTGTGACCATGCTGTTGCACAATACAATATGGAGCTATTCTCAAAAGTTTGCGGGGTCAGTCAGATTGAATTCTGGAACCTGAAACCCAGAGAAGATGTTAGGAGGGAACCTATGTTAGTGACAGATGAAACACAATTTTCAAAACGAGCCTCTCAATTTGACTTATGCGCTTATCTATCGACTCGGCAAGAACAGGTAGAAGCTGCCCTCGATCGCTCCCTCCCGGTGATCTACCCTGAGCAGATTTATGAGGCGATGCGCTATTCGCTGCTGGCAGGTGGCAAGCGGTTGCGTCCGATTCTTTGTCTAGCAACGTGTGAATTGATGGGCGGCACGATCGAGATGGCCATGCCAACTGCCTGTGCGCTTGAAATGATTCACACCATGTCGCTGATTCACGACGATCTCCCCGCGATGGATAATGACGACTATCGGCGGGGCAAGCTGACCAATCACAAAGTTTTTAACGAAGCCGTCGCGATTTTAGCCGGAGATGGCTTGCTGGCATACGCCTTTGAACACATTGTTGAAGAAACTCAAAACGTTCCGCCCGATCGCTTGATGAAGGTGATTGCCCGTCTCGGTCGCGCAGTGGGTGCGGCTGGGCTGGTCGGTGGGCAGGTCGTCGATCTGCACTGTGAAGGCGCGTGTGATGTGAAAATTGAAACGTTAAACTTTATTCATGCTCACAAAACGGCTGCCTTACTCGAAGCGTCGGTCGTGAGTGGCGGCATTATTGCAGGCGCATCAGACGCAGACGTGCAGCGATTGTCTCAATATTCTCAAGCGATCGGGCTGGCTTTTCAAATTGTCGATGATGTGTTAGACATCACCTCGACTCAAGAAGAGTTGGGCAAATCGGTCGGAAAAGATTTGCGCGCTCAAAAAGTCACCTATCCTAGCTTTTGGGGCATTGAAGAGTCAAAACGCCAAGCCCAACAATTGATCGAGCAAGCCAAATCAGAAGTCGCAGGATATGGCGATCGCGCCTTGCCTCTGATGGCGATCGCCGACTTCATCACCGCCCGCACTCACTAAAAAACGCGTCACGCTTTAAACCATGCAGGACTTTGGCGATTTATTGAATAACAGAGTGCTGCTAGTTGCGATTTTTGCTTGTTTATTGACTCAAGCAACTAAGCTCATTGTTGAACTGATTAAAAATCACAAGTTAAATTTTCGCGTTGTTGTCGAAAGCGGTGGCATGCCGAGTTCTCACTCTGCGCTAGTGACCGCGCTGGCGGCTGGCGTGGGACAAACTTCAGGATGGGCCAGCAGTGAGTTTGCGATCGCCACGATCGTCGCCATTGTTGTAATGTATGACGCAGCAGGCGTTCGTCAAGCTGCCGGAAAGCAAGCTCGAATTTTGAATCAAATCATTGATGAGTTCTTCCAGGGAGAGCATCAATTTGCTGAAGATCGTCTCAAAGAACTACTAGGACATACGCCCGTTCAAGTCATTGTTGGGTCGATTTTAGGCATCGCTATCTCATTTGGCGCAGAATTTGTATTTGGTCAGTAGGGCGCGGTCAAGGGTTGACGAACGGGTTCTTCGCAGCGTAGTTGTTCGCTTGCCCGTGATGCTGGGCACTTCAATCAGGTGCCCTTTGATGTCCGATGAACTGTTCGCTATCTCCACGAGCCTCTACGCAGCTTGAAAAACTTTCGGCTCTGGCAGAGACTTGCCTTCATCCTGAAACATCTCAATCAGTGACTCAATCACTTCTTGACCGTGCGTTACCGCCTCCTGATAGGTTTTGCCATCGGTGCAAGGTTGCTTCACCACATCGGCAAAATCGGGCAGTATCACCACAAAGCATTGATCAACCTCAGACCACTGAATCACCATGCCATACTGTGCGCTCATTCGTTTCCCTCCTGCGGTTTCTCTAGCTCTGATAAGGCATCTTTGACCTGTTGCTCCAAATAGTCTGGGCTATCGTCGCCATCCTTTCGGGCAATAACAATGCGCCCATCCCAATCGGGGTGAAACCAAACCGTGTGGCTCCCTTTTGCCTGTCTGTAGTCAAACCCAGCTCGTCTCAGAATTTTCTTGAGTTCTCTAATCTTTCTGGGCATCGTTGCTCACTATCATTTACCCTCCTTACATTTTGATATTGAATCGATCGCCTATCGTTCTCCGACCGCAGATGGAGAAATCTGGACGCTAGACTTCAGCAGAGTGACGCGGCGACTGTCTACGACCATGACAGAGAAACCGCGATCGCTCAAACTCTGCAACATAGAATTTGCTGCCTTTTGATCAGGGGTATGTACGGCTAACAGATAAGGACGCTGCCCGTATGACACTAATCCCACGTCTTTTTTAAGGGCCTGCTGTAGCTGAGTGGCTAACTCTGGCTTGTTAAAATAGCTCACCAAAACTGCGTAGCCTGCGCCGAGCGGCTGAGGATTATATTTCGAGGAATTAGAAGGATTTGTGACCCCTGCTGAGGGGGGATTCGCAATTCTAGCAGGACTTTGAGACGCATTTCCGATCGCAGGTCGTGCCACAAACGCTTGCAGTCCCACAGTTTCAGTCAGATATTGCGCCCAAGAACTGGCAGTTTCTACGGTGTTAAACCCACTGACGCGAGTCACCACATCATCTAAATAGCGACAAACTGTGGTGCTGGCGCTGGTGGGCAACACTTTGCGTAACTTGTCTTGAACGTCTGGCGTTTTGCTCACCACCAACAGCAAATATTCGCCAGAGTTGGGGGGCTGACACTGCGGATTGGCTTGGGCGATCGCTCCCGATGGGAACTGCAAAGCAAGCGCGTGTGGAATCGCCACCAACAGCCCGACGATCGCGGGGAGTGCCTTCAATCTAAGCCAATCAGAGCGCACGATCGTCGGGTACATAGATTTTTTAGCTGCGAAAAACTAGGTCGGATCAGGAAGTTCGTCAATTATCACGAAACGGCAGCCAGAGAAGCCAACGGCTGAGGAATCGTTTCTGAAACCTGGAACTCACCTGTGATCACATATTCTAGCCTCAGCTTTAGCCAGGTAATAAATTGTTTATTGGTTGACACGATCGCCGCCGCAGGTTGAGGACATTGGACTTTGATCGCCGCTAATTCCGGCGCTTCGAGAAATGCAGGCTGTTTGACGAGCCAGAAATCGATTTCTTTTTCGTTTTCCTGATAGTTGCGAGTCCGTTCTTTAAAAATTTCGTCGATCGGTTCGTCTTCGGTCAGAAATTTCTGGCTGGCTAAAACGTAGTAATAAGTCGTCATCACACTTTCCCTTGAATCACTTGTTTCATTTCTCGGACGGCACGTTCTAACCCCACTAAGGCAGCCCGGCTGATGATTGTATGTCCAATATTCAATTCTTCCATGCCTGTGAGACATGCGATCGGATAAGCGTTCCAATAAGTAAGTCCGTGTCCGGCGTTGACCCGCAGCCTAGAGGCGATCGCGTGTTCACATCCTTCTGCTAAGATTTGCAACTCTTTGGCGCGGCTGTCTTCGGTGTGAGCCTCGGCATACTGTCCGGTGTGCAGTTCGATAAATTTAGCACCCGTTGCAGCAGAGGCATCGATTTGATGACGATCGGCATCAATAAACAAACTAACCGGAATCTGTGCGTCCTGAAGTTGACTGACCACAAATTTCATGCGGTCTAGCTGTCCGGCGATATCTAAGCCGCCTTCGGTGGTGACTTCTTCGCGCTTTTCGGGCACGAGCGTCACATAATCGGGTTTGATGGTGAGGGCGATCGCCACCATTTCATCAGTCGCTGCCATTTCTAGATTTAAATGCGATCGCACGGTTTGCCGCAATAGTTGCACATCGCGATCTTGAATGTGTCGCCGATCTTCGCGCAGATGAACGGTGATGCCATCGGCCCCGGCAAGTTCTGCTAAGACAGCCGCCGCGACGGGATCAGGTTCTACCGTGCGTCGGGCTTGCCGAATGGTGGCAATATGGTCGATGTTGACTCCGAGTGTAGGCAAGACGGTTGTTCTCCGAAGCTTTCGACCCTGATTTTAACGTGTCTAAGGGGTTGTGATGTTGCTGAAGTCGCCCTCTCCCCAAGGAGAGGGAACAAGATTGTTAGCTCCCCTCTCCTGCGGCTACCGTGTATGCACAAAGTGATTTAAGTTCAGATTGCTGGGGGTTTGCCCCCTAAATCCCCCATTCTGGGGGACTTTGACCCAAAACGTTCAGTTTCAAAGTCCCCCAATTTTGGGGGATTTAGGGGGCAAAAGCCGCTCTTAACGAAGCGAAAGGACTCATGCATACACCGTAGCTCCTGCGGGAGAGGGCTAGGGTGAGGACAGATCTGGCAGTTCACAAATCAGCGGTCAACGATAAAATCCTGATGGTGACTTTGTAAAAAATTAAGTATGTATATTAGCCTGATTGCAGATTATGGAACGGGCGATCCTGCCTTTTCAGAAGTGACTCAACGCCTGTCGATCGGCATTCCTCAAGCGCAAATCAATCTGCTCTCAGTTCCCCCATTTAGCACGTTGGCAACGGGCTTTTGGATCGCGCAACTGGGTTTGAATCCGGGTCCGGCAGAGCGATTGATTTATCACAACTGCGCCCCGCGTCAAGACGACCCCGAAGCCCGACAAAACAACGAAGGTGAAGGATTAACTTACGCGCTGTTAAACAACGGCGTAAAAGTGGTTGGCGTAAATGCTGGATTCACACTTTCGTTTATTAAGCATCACGCTCAGTTACAAGTTGTGAATGTTTCGAGAGGCGGCTCGCAGTTTCGATCGCGTGATGTTTTCCCCCCGGCTGCGGCTGCGATCGCGAATGGAGATCTCAGCTTGCTAGGCGAGGCCCTCAACCCAGAGCAAATTTTGGATGTGCCTAACGATCGGGTTGCCTGGGTCGATGGCTATGGCAACATCAAAACCACAATTCCGGCTCACACACTGAAGTTAGAGCCAGAAGCCAAGGTCGTGATTCGGATTGGCGATGTGGTGAGCGATGCGATTTACTCGGATGGGAGTTTTCGCGTTCCTGAAGGCACTTTGGCGTTTGCTCCCGGCAGTTCTGGCTGGTCGGCTGAAGCTGGCGAGATTCGCTGGATGGAGTTGTTTTTGCGCGGTGGCAGTGCTTGGGAACGGTTTGGTAAACCTCGCGTGAATCAAAAGGTCGCGCAGATTGGTTAATTTAACGTGAATTCGATGAAGCTTTTCGCTGCGGTTGCAAATCCGGGTTGCCCCCTAAATCCCCCAAAATTGGGGGACTTTGAACCTGAATTCTGGGCTTGAAGTCCCCCAGAATTAGGGGATTTAGGGGGCTGAAGCGCTGAAGAACGAAGCGAAAGAACTCATCGAGCTGACGTTAGTTTAGGATCGTGAATTAAATAAAGCCAGAATCCGGTAGCATGGCACTGCCGTGCCCATTGGCGTTGCAAGTAACCGATACTATTTAATCCACAATCCTTAATAGATTGATAAACGCTAGTAGCAATGAGCGGCAATGAGGAATCGAACGCGGTGAAAAAACTTTTGAGACAAGTCCGAAATCAATTCAAACACGCTTGGCAACCTGGATTTTTAGCAGCGCTGGTGACGATCGCTCTCATTGTTTCAAATTGCAGCAGCCCTAATAATCCGGGTGGGACGGCTCAATCAGGTGTATTGATCTACGGCTCTGGGGGACAGCCTGTCAATCTAGAATCGGGCAATATCACAGACGGAAACTCGATCGTCGTTCACAATCAAATTTACAACCGCCTGATCGAATTCAAGCCGGGAACCACAGAATTACAGCCCGGTTTGGCGACTGCGTGGACGGCTTCACCCGATGGCAAAATCTGGACATTTAAATTACGTCAAGGCGTTAAGTTTCATGATGGAACTGAATTTGATGCGGAAGCTGTCAAGTTTAACGTCGATCGCTGGTGGGATAAAAACAATCCCTTTGGCTATCGCAACGCGGGCAAGACTTACGAGATTTGGGAACAGATTTTTGGTGGTTCTAAAGGTGAACCTAATTCACTGCTTCAGAATTTGGTTGTGACTGATAAATTCACGATTCAGTTTGTTTTGAAGCAGCCGTTTGCGGCATTTCCCAGCACGATCGCGTCCGGTTATTTTGGCATCGCCAGCCCGACCGCGATTAAAAAATCTGCTGCAAGTTATGGAAAGCCAGCCGCCGGAGCCGTGGGAACCGGAGCGTTTATGTTTAAAGAATGGCGATCGGGCGATCGTATCGTTCTCGAAAAGAATCCTAATTACTGGAAGGCTGGATTTCCCAAAAGCAATCAACTGGTGATGCGGTTTATCACCGATCCAGCAGCAAGACTAGCGCAGCTTCGGGCCGGACAGCTTGATTTCACAGTGGATCTTGCCCCCGACCAAAAAGCAGAAATCGATCGAGACACTAATCTCACAGCCATCTTTCGTCCTTCATTTAATGTTGGCTATCTGGCACTTAATCCTACTTATAAACCCTTGTCGGATGTGCGAGTTCGGCAAGCGATCGCCCATGCGATTAATCGACCCGCGATCGTCAAAGCCTTTTGGGGAGACTTGGCAGAAAGCACGCCTCACTTCATCCCGTCTACGCTCTCTTGGGCGCAGTCTCCTGACTTAAAAGATTACGATTACAACCCGCAAAAAGCTAAAGAACTGCTGACTCAGGCAGGCTACCCCAACGGCTTTGCGATGGACTTGTGGTATATGCCCGTTTCTCGTCCCTACTTTCCGACTCCGAAGCCGATCGCAGAAGCCTTTGCCGCAGATTTAAACGCTGTCGGCATTCGCGTCTCCCTCAAAACAAAAGACTGGACGGCTTATATCGCCGATCGCATCAAACCTCCCGGCTATCAATCTTTTATGATGGGCTGGACGGGTGACTATGGCGACCCAGACACGTTTTACTATCCTCACTTTGGGGCAGGTGGCACTAAAGATATTGGTAGCTGGAAGAACGATCGGGTTTTGCAATTGCTTGATCAGGCCAGACTTACCGCAGACCAATCGGCGCGTTCAAAACTCTATGCCGAAGTCGATCAGATTTTGCATCGAGAAGTCGTGCGATTGCCGATCGCGCATTCTAAACCCTTACTCGTTTCTCGTAGGACGATCGACGGTTGGCTACCCAGCCCTCTAGGAACGGAACCCTTTGAAGCCATCTCTAAAAAATAAACAAAAACCCCTGAGAGGATATCTCTTCTCAGGGGTCAAACGAATCCCAATTTTGGAAACAATTGCGATTGATCGTTCGAGCTGACGGGGCACAGCATGCCATGCCCCTACGCAGATCTGTCACATTCGCAAATCAAATGGGTATGGGAACTTAGGCTCGTGCCGCAGCAGGTTGAGCTAATGCCTCTTTAAGCACTGCCACCTTATCGATTTGCTCCCAGGGAAGCTCAAGATCGGTGCGGCCGAAGTGACCATAAGCTGCCACGTCTTGATAAAAGCGACCGCCACGCTCTCCGGGCAAGCCTCTCAGGTTGAACTCCTGAATAATGCCCGCCGGACGCAACTCGAAGTGCTGATTGACCAACTCCAGAAGCTGACTATCGGCAACCTTGCCCGTGCCAAAGGTTTCGATCATGATGCTCACCGGGCGAGCTACCCCGATCGCATAGCTTAACTGCACTTCGCACTTATCGGCTAACCCAGCAGCGACAATATTCTTCGCCACATAGCGACACGCATAAGCCGCACTGCGATCGACCTTTGTGGGGTCTTTGCCAGAAAATGCGCCGCCCCCGTGCCGCGAATAACCGCCGTAGGTGTCTACGATGATCTTACGCCCTGTCAAACCAGAGTCACCTTGAGGCCCGCCGATCACAAATTTGCCCGTGGGGTTAACCAAAAAGCGGGTGTTTGCATCAGGCTTGATCTCGACATCTTCAAACGTTGGCTCAACGACCAGCGCCCAAAGGTCTTCTTTGATTCTTGCCAAAATCGCAGCATCATCGGTGATGTCTCCGATCGTGGCGGTGTGCTGGGTCGAAATCAAAATCGTGTCGATGCCAACCGGACGATCGTTCTCATAAAGAACGGTGACTTGGGTCTTGCCATCAGGACGCAAATAAGACAGTTGACCCGTCTTGCGGACGATTGCTAGCTTGCGCGAGATGCGGTGAGCCAGACTGATCGGTAAAGGCATTAACTCAGGCGTTTCATTGCAGGCAAAGCCAAACATGATTCCTTGATCGCCTGCCCCGATCGCATCGAGCGCTTCTTGACTCGATTCTTCACGAGATTCGTGGGCCGTGTTGACCCCTTGAGCAATGTCAGGTGATTGCTCGTCGATCGCAATCAGCACCGCGCAACTGTTGGCAGAAAAGCCATTTTCAGCGCCCGTATACCCGATTTCGGCGATCTTTTGGCGCGCTAAATCGATGAAGTTAACTTGTGCTTTGGAGGTAATCTCACCTGTAATGAGAACCAACCCAGTGTTGACAACTACTTCAGCAGCCACGCGGCTTTTGGGATCTTGTGCTAATAAGGCATCGAGAATTGTGTCGGAGATTTGATCACAAATCTTGTCGGGATGCCCTTCTGTAACCGACTCTGATGTAAAAAAATATCGTCGTGACAAGGAATTCTCCTCTTAACTAGATAAGGGTTAGAGACAGTCTAAATTGCTGGAGGGATTATATCACCCAGCCTCAGTTGGATAATGGGCGATCGCACACCCCCAAGCACTGGCTGCTTAGAGATCAGTCTAAGTTGAGCCTGACAGAAGTTTTGAGATCTGTTGTGGCATCCTAGCAATTACACGGAGAAAAGCGCGCGCTCCAATTGTCAAGCTTCATTAACTCTTTGAATTCAATCAGTTTATTTTTGCAGAACTTTAAGAACGATTGACAAGGTTTGCGATCGCAGATCTTGTAAAAATTAAAACTCGTTGGCACATCTCTTCCGACCAAGCAACTTACCCCTTTAAATAGATATAAACAGATCAACCATGAACACTCAACCCATTACCCTTCAACTTCCCATCGGACTTTTAGCGCAGGCACAGGCGATCGCAGGCAGCCCCGAAGATCTGCAAAACTTTCTGATTCAAGCGATCGAACACGAGATTGAGCGATGCCAATCTGCCCCAAGGATGGGATTTTGGGAAGGTGTTGAACGACTCCGCGCCGAAATGCAAGCAGAAGGCATTGAGATCGACCCTGATGAGATTTGGGGCGACGTGCGCGATCGTTCCCCCGGACGAGACATTAACCTATGAGCATTTATCTGATTGATACCAACATTCTGTCTGAACCTATTTTCCCGATTTTGCCCTACGGCGCTGAAGCTGCAAAATGGCACGCCATTGAACGTGCTCGACTTGTAGCAATGGGTCAAACTCCAGCTTTTCAAGATGGACAAATTGCCGCGATTGCCCACGTCAACAATTTGATTCTTGTTACCAATAACGTTTCTGACTTTGCCAACTTTCAAGCCCTACAGATAGAAAACTGGTTTGCATCATGACTTTCACCATTCTTATCTCAAGTTAGAAGTGGGAAAAAGTGTCCGATCGGGCCTTGACCCTGACCAATGTTGAGAGCATTGCAAAGCGCACTAGTGACATAATCTTTAGCGAGGCACGTTGCAGAGAAGAGATCGTGACCCAGCGTCAGATTTGCAGCGATCGCGGCTGACAAGGTGCAACCTGTCCCGTGAGTGTTTTGAGTATCGACCTGCTCGGTGGTTAGCGTTTTTAACTGTTTGCCATCAAACCAGACATCAACGCCTCTCAAGTCGCCCTTCATGCCGCCGCCTTTGACTAAGACAGCCTTGGCTCCGAGCTGATAAATGCGCTGTGCTGCTGCTTGCATAGCTTCTAGCGTATCAATTTCTAAACCACTTAAAATCTGTGCCTCGTAGCGATTGGGCGTTAACACTGCCGCTTGGGGAATTAACTGCGATCGCAGCGTCGCGATCGCGTCATCGTCAATCAGTTGCGCTCCTGTGCGAGACACCATCACGGGGTCAACCACCAGATTTGGAATGTTCAGCCGTTTGATCTGTTCGGCAACGGCGGCGATAATCTCTTGGTTAAGCAGCATTCCAGTTTTTGCCGCCTGCACACCGATGTCTTGCACGACTGCCTGCATTTGAGCCACCACCGCCTCGGCAGGTAGCGCATCGACGCGAGTTACGCCCAGCGTGTTTTGCGCGGTGATACAAGTCAAAGCGCTCGTTCCATGAACTCGATGAAAAGCAAAGGTACGTAAATCTGCCTGAATTCCGGCTCCGCCACCGCTATCTGAGCCAGCGATCGTCAACGCAACCGGGACGGAGGCAGGGTTAAAGGTCATACACCGCAGATTGAGGGTTTGATTACTATCCTAATCGGTGCTGCAAGCGTGAAAAGGAGATCGGGTTAGGTGAGATAAAATCGACTGTTCACCACTTAAGCCGATACTGATTTAACCTGACAAGTCTCTACTTTATACACTTCTTCGCCAGCATAATAGAGAGAAATATAGCGCGCACCCAACATTAATCGAGTCGAGTTGAGGAGCCGATCGGAATCAGCAATCATCCGATCGACCAGCCAAGGTTCGGGGCAGTGAACTCGTAGCGTGTCGTTGCAGTCTAGCTTGATTAAGCAGAGACCCAGCGTTTTTGAAAACAGTTGGCGCAGACGCTGAATTCGATATTTCTCTAAAAGACGCAGATCTTGGCGAGTTAGCTGAGGAGACATGAGAGCAACCCAGAAAGTGATGTACAGATTAAATCGGATTCAAGATCGAATCTACACGGTGAAATTGGGGATATTCTACTGGCTTGTTAATCTTCAATACCCGTAGTTTCATTGAATCCTCATTATGCAGCTCAACCGAGATGGGTTGACCTACCTAAAGAGGTGTTTAATGGCACGATCGATTAAAGAAATTCTTCACTTAATTCTTCCTGCGCGCTCAAAAGTTCATATCTCACGAGAGATGCCTCAAGACATAGTTTCCTGGTAGCTATAAATACTTAGATAGATTTTTATAGATCCGCCTGCCACTCAAACTAAGCGGCGTATATGGTAGAGTCTCGATTCGTTTAGATTTTAAGGGTTGGCTCTTTTAAAGCGTAAGGCTGAAAGCTTCTCTCTGAGAAGTATCAATAGGCTTTGAGGGTTGCGCCTCGGTAAAACGGATCTATATAAAAAGTCTGGATTTTGAGCAGAAACCAGACTCACAAATGCGACATCGGTTGAGAGAATATTTGAGAATGAGTGATTTTAAAGAGCTAAGAGTGCAGCGTTTAGCATGGCTAGAAGGAATTCGTATTTTTGCAGCCATAATGCTGTTGCTTTATCACTCTCAGCTACTTTTTACGAAGTATATCTACACGCCTCAGCCGACTGGGTTATTGAGCAATGGGCATCAAATTTTAAGTGCCGCAAGTCAGCTTGGGTCAGGAGCTTTTACCCAAATCTCTAGTGTTCTGATCTGGTTTGGCTTTCAGTTTGTAGATGTTTTTGTCTTGATTAGCGGCTTCAGCTTAGTGTTATCACTGAAGGGAAAACCCTTAGAAGTCAAAAGCTTTCTCAGACGACGATCGCTGCGAATTCTCTTACCGTTTTGGACGGTGGCATGGTTAGCGTATCCGGTGCTGTGGGCGATCGGTAAAATTACTAACAGCTATGCACCCGATGCTTGGCACACCTTCGGAGGGCTGACCTTTCCGCTTTTGTTTGACTATGGGGGAAGTGTGCTCATGCCCACGAGCGGGCCGTGGTGGTTTGTTCCACTCATTCTCAGCTTTGCGTTTATCTTCCCATTGTTGTGGAATCTTCTACAGCGTTGGGGCGCGCGCAACTCGTTGATTGTTAGCATCTTAATCACTCTAATCTACCGAGCATTTGCAGTTTATGTCTTTGGTGGACATCCCACTTATGTTGTTTTCAATACTCCTACCGATTGGCAACCCTTTCTTCCGTTCATCGCAAAACTGAGTACTTTTGTGTTAGGAATGGTGGTTGCACAATCTTACCTACAGCGTAAAGGTGCAATTTACTGGAAGCCTTCTAAAGCTTTATTAGTCGGAATCCCCATCTACAGTCTTGGATTCATCGGTCAGTTTTATCGGTTTGGCTGGATCTTTGCTGACTTCTTCGTCGCGATCGGACTTTCACTCTGCTGCATGGTGATCTTTCGCGCCCTTGCTGAAAGGTTTCGACTTCAATCGATCATGGTTTGGTTAGGGCTTCATAGCTACAGTTATTTTTTAATTCATAACTTTGTCATTGATCGAACGATTAATCTTGCCGTCGGCGATCAGCTTGCATTATATTATCAAGCGCTTCCTGTTATGGTAATCGGGACGTTGCTTTTAGCGGTTTTAGCAGATTCAACCACTCCCTGGTTGCAACGAGCAGCCGTCAGCTTGGGGCGATCGCTAGATGCGATTTTGGTGTTCACGTCTCAACAGCAGACTTGCCTGTTTAAAGTCGGCGATCGGGTCTGCTATCACGGCAGTCAGGGTTGGAATATTATCAAGGTCGAGCAGGTGGTTCATGATCAGACATTTTATCTTTGTCGAATTTCTGACGGACACAAAACGCTTTGGGTCAACGAAAATGATCTTAAGCCAGATCTCGATCGATCTAAACAAGCCAAAATTCGTTACTCATAGATCCCTACTTTCGATGTAGATTGGGCAATTCACTGTCCAGCTTTTTTCTGAAAGCTTGAGACGCAAACCCGATCGCTGGAGGATAAATCTGATGCTCTTGAAGATGAATCCGATTTTGCAGCGTTTCAACCGTGTCATCGGGCAACACAGGCACCGCTGCTTGCATGATGATGGTGCCGCTATCGACTTCAGGCACGACGAGATGCACCGTGCAGCCCGTAATTTTCACCCCTGCTTCTAACGCTTGCTCGACAGCTCGATTTCCTTTGAAGCTAGGCAGCAAACTGGGGTGAATATTCAAAATCCGATTTTCAAAGGCGCAAATCAATATAGGGGTGACGATTCGCATCCAACCCGCCATAATTACCCACTCAACCCCTGCTTGTTGGAGGGCTTGCACGATCGCGCGATCGAGGTCTTCTCGATTCTCAAACTCGCGATGATTAAACAGGGCTGAAGGAACGCCCCACCGCGCCGTTCGCTCGACCACTTTTGCCCCCGGATTGTTGTAGATCAGCAGTTCAACCTGGGCATTGAGTTGACGATCGGCGATCGCCTGAGCAATCGCCTCAAAATTGCTGCCACTGCCCGATGCCATCACTCCTAGCTTGACGGGTGGTTGAGGATCAGCGATCGGGGTCGGACTGGGAGAAATCAAGCTAGAAACTTCCGCAATTGCTGGACTATTGCTCATGGATGTTGGGTTAAGAAAAATCAGAAAACTAATTCATACTAGCAGTGAGTCTTGCCGCTCTAATCAGAAGTTCGATCGCTAGGTTATCTATAGCAATCCTGAGTGAATTGGCGCATGGGCATCTTGCCCGTACAGCCTAGAGTCCTGTCCCACGAGAGGGCTGGGGAATCGTTAAACCTGTTTTGTCAATTTCCGTTCACAATATAGTCTCAAAGTGAAGAAGTTTTGAGAATGCAAGAAAAACGAATTCAATTTGTTTCTGATCATCTAGTTGATCAGATTGTTCAAGGTCGCAAAACAGCAAGCTGCGTGTGGCTAAATCAACTCGACGATGAAGATGATTACAATCACGCATTGGTGGTTGGTGAGTACTACAGTGTTTACAAACTAGATAGAACGCCAGCATGCAAAATACGAATCGTTTGCTTAGAGTTATGTACGTGGGATAACATACCAGAAAGACTTTGGCGGGGTGAAACTGATATGTCGGCGGAAGAATTCCGAAGCGATCACCTTGAATATTTTAATAATCCCACTGATGAGTTTGAGTTTGTAGCTTACTACTTTAAACTTGTTGAATCAAATCAAGTAAGGATCGTAAATTAACGTCAGCTCGACGAGTTTTTTCGCTGCGCTGTCAGCAGCTTCTGCCCCCTCAATCCCCCAATTTGGGGTAGGGTCAATTCAACTGTAAGCCTGATTAACTCGTTCACGGCTGAGCAGCCGTTAAACGGAAGTTCAATTAAATCGGTATAAGGAGTTGCCAAAAAGCTAGAAGAGCCGATCAGAAGTTAACCCCAAAAAAACTGGGCAGTTTTGCAACCGCCCAGCTTCTCAACTAACTCAAGGACTCAGGCTTAAACGCCAACCGTCTTCTTAGTCACTGCGGTCAGTTCGCCCTTCGCATACTTCGCAGCATAGTCTTCAAGACTCACTTGCTTGATCTTGCTAGCATTACCTGCTGCACTAAACTGCTGGTAGCGATCGCTACAAACTTTCTGCATGTACTTGATCGAAGGCTTGAGGAAGAAGCGGGGATCAAACTCTTTAGGGTTAGAGAACAGCGCTTCACGAACGGCTGCGGTAATCGCTAAACGGCAGTCAGTGTCGATGTTGATTTTACGAACACCGCTCTTGATGCCCTTTTGAATCTCTTCGACAGGCACTCCATAGGTTTCAGGAATCGCCCCCCCATTTTTGTTGATCAGCGCGATCAAATCTTCAGGAACGGAAGACGACCCGTGCATCACTAAGTGAGTGTTGGGCAAACGACGGTGAATTTCTTCGATGCGGCTGATCGCCAACACTTCGCCCGTCGGTTTGCGAGTGAACTTATAAGCTCCGTGGCTGGTGCCGATCGCCACTGCCAAAGCGTCAACCTGGGTTTGCTCAACAAACTCAACGGCTTCGTCAGGGTCGGTTAGAAGCTGATCGTGGGAGAGGGCACCCTCAAAACCGTGACCGTCTTCTGCTTCGCCTTTGCCCGTTTCGAGTGAGCCGAGGCAACCGAGTTCACCTTCGACACTGACCCCGATCGCGTGAGCGACTTTCACGACTTCGCGGGTGGTATTGACGTTATATTCAAAACTTGCAGGAGTCTTGGCATCAGCTTCGAGCGAGCCGTCCATCATGACGCTACTGAAGTTGTTTTTCATCGCTGAATAGCAGGTTGAAGGCGCGTTGCCGTGATCTTGGTGCATCACGATCGGAATTTCGGGATAGGTCTCGATCGCCGCCAAGATCAAGTGACGCAAAAAGTTTTCGCCCGCATAGTTACGCGCACCGCGAGAAGCTTGCAAAATCACGGGGCTATCCGTTTCATGGGCAGCCTTCATGATTGCCTGGATCTGCTCCATGTTATTGACGTTGTAAGCCGGGATGCCATAACCGTGTTCAGCCGCGTGGTCAAGCAGCAGCCGCAAAGGTACAAGCGCCATAGATAGTCCTCCTGGGTGGTTGGGGTCAGCGAGTGGATGTTAAACAAATTAATTGTTACGACAATCTTAAGACAATTTCACGCCCAAAGTTAGTCGAATTTGTCGATTAAATCAACTAGATAGGTAGAAATACTATTAATTTTACTTATGAATGGTGAGATGAACCCAAAATCAATCCGAGGTTTTCGTAGTTTGAGATCCATCGTCGGAGGTCAATCTGCGTCTGAATGGGGTTGGAGACTCGGCTGATTTAGATGCTTGACTCGATCGCTGAACTTGGTGAACTGCTCGATCCAACCCGACTATTTGGCCTACAGCGAGGGAACGAGATTGCTCAACGGTTCTCAGGATGTCTTTCGCCAGAAAAGATTGCGGCGTTGCTGAACGGTGATATGAATTGCCCCCCCAGCCCCCCAAGTTTGAGGGGAACCGGAATCTTAAAGTCCCCCAAACTTGGGAGATTTAGGGGGCGAAAGGATTCAGCCTCGATAGACAGATTCATACTTCTATTCAGCAACGCCAAGATTGCCAATCACGTCACCGATGGGTTAGTCGAAACGTTTGGCGCTGCCTTTGCGAGAATCTGGCTTTTTTAGCGGGTCTGACTGTGTGCGATGGTGATCAAGATGCGCTACTGCTAACAGATGACCCAGCTCAGATCCACGCAAAACGAGTGTTGTGGATTCAGCAAGGCCCTCAGGCATTGCCCAAAGGAGTCAAGGCTAACTCCTAAGAAACACACTCCGGGAGAGCAGGTTTAGCAACGAGGTCAAATCCAAGCGCCATCGCCTTTTTCTTGAGGTTTTTGACCATTCGTTCCTGATACTGCTGCTCGTAAGTTTCCATGCCCGGATCGACAAACGCACCACCTGAAGTCCACAGGTGATAGAAGATGCGAGCGAGTTTGTGAGCCGTTGCTGTAATCGCTTTGGGTGCGCCGAGTTTCGCTTGCATCCGCCGGTAAAATGCGCCCAAGGCAGAATGCGACCGCACCAGGGTTTGCGCTGCCATCCGCAGCGCCGTTGCAACTCGATTGGCGACTTGGCGAGTCTGCGAACTTTTGCGCTTGCCGCCCGTGATGCGACTGCCGGGACACAGCCCTAACCAAGAGGCAAAATGCTTAGCCGAGGGAAATTTTGACGGGTCTAGTCCCAACTCGGACAACTGAGGTGGAACCCAAAAACTGGACAGGTGAATAAGCTCTAAACTTCCCACCCATGATAGGAATGGTTATG